>NZ_FOXB01000022.1 GCF_900115615.1 Hydrogenimonas thermophila
GGTTGTCTTACCCCTCTTTGTCTCGGTGCCTATAGCGAGGGGGTCATACCCGGTCCCATCCCGAACCCGGAAGTCAAGCCCCTCTGCGCTGATAATACTGCTCCCCTCGGGAGTGGGAAGGTAGGTCGGTGCCGGGTCGGAGGTTCTTTCTTATTTATATTTTTACCTCCTAATAAATCTTTTATCTTCTTTAATCATTTATCTTTTAGCATTAAATGTCTCTTTTTTTATCATTTTTTCCATATAATCTTTTGTATATTACTATTCAATTCATACTAAATCAACTTTAGCCGAAATTTTTCTGTTACTATAAATCTTTATATCCCATAAAACTTTTTATTATAAACTTGTAACAAAGCACTCTATTTGATACAATATCGAACTTATTTTAGGAGCTGTAATATGGGTAAAATGTGGTCTGGAAGATTCAGTGAAAATGCATCAACTCTTTTAGATGAGTTTAATGCATCTTTGAATTTTGATAAAAAATTATATCAGTATGATATATTGGGCTCTATGGCTCATGCTAAGATGCTAGGTTGTCAAGGTATATTGACAGATGAAGAGGTAAACTCAATAATTAATGGTCTTGAAAAAGTTAGAAGTGAGATAGAATCGGGTGATTTTGAATTTAATATATCTGATGAAGATATACATATGGCTATCGAAAAGCGCTTGACTGAGCTCATTGGAGATGCTGGAAAAAAGCTGCATACAGCTAGAAGTCGAAATGATCAGGTTGCACTTGATTTTAGGCTATATGTACAGGATCATAATAAAACAATACGTAAGCTTATCCTAAATCTTATAGAAACACTTATTTCGGTAGCAGATAAAAATAAAGAAACTCTGCTTCCTGGAATGACTCATCTTCAACATGCACAACCGATAAATTTTGGTTACCATATGATGGCATATGCATCTATGTTGAAACGAGATTATGAGCGTTTTGAGAGCAGTTATAAAAGAAATAATTTATCTCCTATTGGCTGTGCTGCACTTGCAGGTACTCCACATCCTATAGATCGTAACGCTACTGCAAAAGAGCTTGGTTTTGATGCTCCTACACTGAACTGTCTTGATACAGTAAGCGATCGTGATTTTGCTCTTGAAATGCTTTTTAATATTGCTACAATGATGATGCATATTTCAAGACTCTCTGAAGAGCTTATTATATGGTCTAGTTCAGAATTTGGCTTTATTACACTTAGTGATGCTTACTCAACTGGTAGTTCTATTATGCCTCAAAAGAAAAATCCGGATGTACCTGAACTTCTAAGAGGAAAGACTGGAAGAACATTTGGAAATCTAATATCACTTTTAACTGTAATGAAGGGGCTTCCACTTGCTTATAATAAAGATATGCAAGAGGATAAAGAGGGAACATTTGATAGTGTAGAGACTGCTGAAATCTCTTTAACTATTTTAAATGAAGTTATTAAAACAATGCAAGTCAATAAAGATAAAATGGAAAAAGCTTGCATGGTTGGTCATTTAAGTGCCACTGATTTAGCTGACTATTTAGTAGAAAAGTGTTCTATCCCATTTAGAGAAGCTCATTTTATTACAGGACGTGCAGTTGCTCTTGCTGAACAAAAGAAGTGTGATTTAAGTGAGTTAAGTGCTCAAGATTTACAATCAATTGATGAAAGAATCAATGATGATGTTACAGACTATTTATCTATCAGATACTCTATGAACGCTAGAAATTCTCAAGGTGGTACGGCAACTAGCAAAACTGCTGAACAAATTGAGTACCTTAAAAGTTGGATTCAAAGTATAAAATAAGATTGGTGAAACACCAATCTTATTTTTAAAGACTTTTATGAGTATCGTTTTCAGTTAAGTGTGTCCACTTCAATTTAGCTCCACCCAATAAATGAAAATGTAGGTGTGGAACTTCTTGTCCACCATCTTTTCCATTGTTTGTAACAAGGCGGTATCCATTTTTATCAAGACAAAGCTCTTTTGCTACATCCTGGATGAAAGATGTCATCTTCGCCATAAGTTCTGGTGTTACAGACTGAAAGTTTTCTACATGTTTTTTGGGAATTATAAGAATATGAACAGGTGCAACTGGGTTTATATCGTGAAATGCAATAAACTCATCATTTTCTAATACTTTGTTAGATGGAATCTCTCCAGCTACAATCTTACAAAATATACACATAATATTATCCTTCTTTTTATGATTTTTTATACATTATACCAAATCATTAGTTTAAGTACACTGCAAAATATGTCAGCATAGTGTAATGAACTTTATTATACAATCGCTTAAAATTTGCCACTATTACAATAAGGAATTGGTGTGGAGAACTGGATAGATAAAATTAAGTCAGTAGTAGACTTACAAGAATTAGAAAAAGTTCGTATTGCTATCTTTGGAAAAAAGGGAGAGTTAGCAAAAGCTTTTGCTAATATGAAAAATGTTGATCCTAAAGAGAAGCCTAAAATAGCAAAAGAGCTTAATCAACTTAAGCAGAGATTGACAAAAGCTTTTGAAGAGAAGAAAGCTGAACTTGAAGAGTTGGCTCTTCAAAAAAGGTTGGAATCTGAAGCAATTGATGTTTCATTATACTCTCCACGGTCTGAAAGTGGTGCATTGCATCCTGTAATGCAGACAATGGATAAAATTATCGACTATTTTACTGCACTGAATTTTTCAGTTGAGACAGGTCCATTGGTTGAGGATGAGTTTCATAACTTTGAGGCATTGAATCTGCCTGATTACCATCCAGCAAGGGATATGCAAGATACATTCTATTTTAAAGATGGAGGGCTTTTAAGAACCCATACATCTCCTGTACAGATTCGTACAATGATGAATCAGAAGCCTCCTATTCGTATGATTAGTCCTGGTGCAGTATTTCGTCGTGATTTTGACTTAACCCATACTCCTCAGTTTCATCAGGTTGAAGGGTTAATGGTAGATGAAGAGGGAAAAGTGTCATTTGCTAATCTCAAGTGGATTTTGGAAGACTTTCTTCAAACAATGTTTGGTGATGTAGATGTACGCTTTAGACCAAGCTTTTTCCCATTTACTGAACCTTCAGCAGAAGTTGATATAAGCTGTATCTTTTGTGGTGGAAAAGGTTGTAGGGTCTGCTCTCATACCGGATGGCTAGAAGTACTTGGTTGTGGTATGGTTGATCCTAATGTTTTTAAAGCTGTTGGATATGAAAATGTTAGTGGGTATGCGTTTGGATTGGGTGTAGAGCGTTTTGCAATGCTTATGCACCAAATTCCAGATTTACGATCTTTATTTGAAGGGGATCTTCGTTTGTTGGAGCAGTTTCAATGATAGTTACACGTCGATGGTTGGAAGAGTGGGTCGATTTAAAAGGAATATCAACAGAAGATATTTGTAAAAAGCTAAACAGTCTTGGTTTGGAAGTTGACTCTCTACAGCAAATTACTATTCCTAAAAAAATAGTTGTGGGGTTTGTCAAGTCTTGTGAAAAACATCCAGATGCAGATAAGCTAAGTGTATGTCAAATAGATTTAGGAACAGCAGTTAGACAAATTGTTTGTGGTGCAAAAAATATTCGTGAAGGATTGTATGTTCCAGTTGCTACGGTTGGGGCAGTTATGCCTAATGGTATGAAGATTAAGCACGCAAAATTAAGAGGTGTTGAAAGTGATGGAATGGTCTGTTCTGCAACTGAGCTTGGTCTTCCTGCTATCGAAAATGGTATTTTAGAGTTAGATGAGAGTATAGGTCAGCTTGAAATAGGTAAAGAACTTTCAGAGTATCCGCTTCTTAATGATGATGTAATAGAGATAGAATTAACTGCAAACCGAGGGGATTGTTTAAGTATTTACGGGGTTGCAAGAGAACTGTCAGTTGCTTTTGATCGTACATTAAAAAAACCTCGTTATGAAGAGGATGATATTCAGCATAAAGGCATAGGTAGAATTTTGCAGTTTTCTCATATAGGAAACCATTCTGTAAGTCTTGTGTACAAGGCATTAGATGCAACAAATTTACAGACTCCTTTGCTTATTAAGTTTCGATTGGCATTGATTGATCAAGTTAAGCAAAATAGTATTGACTCATTTTTGCAATATACTATTCATTCTACTGGTGTAATTCTTAGAGGATACAGCTTTAAAAAATTGGCTGGGGATAATGAAAAAGCCAGGCTTGTATTAAAAGAAGATGAGAGAGGATTGGGGATTGTTTTATCTGAAGATAAAGCAGTTTCTATTGTTGGTATATCTCAATCTGAAGAGGTGAAAGCCACAGATTCAGATACTACAACTTTGATAGAAGCAAGTTATGTACAGCCTGAACTGATTGCTCCAATTGTAAAAAAAGAGCAGCTTAAAACTGATCCACTCTATTATCGTACATCAAGAGGCAGTGAACCAGATTTAACGTTTGGACTGGATTTTCTTTTTAAAACATTAGAAGAATATAATGAAATTGACCTTTATGCAGGTAGCAGCGAGTTTATAACGCAAAAAGAGACATTGAAACTTGATCTCTCTATTAATGAAATAGAAAAACTAATAGGTCAGCCAATAGAGCTTAGTCAGGTAGTTTTGATTCTAAGCCGATTGGGATTTGAGATTATTAAAACTGAAGATGAAAAGATTATTTTAAAAGTTCCTCCATTTAGGCACGATATTGCAAACAGACAGGATGTTATTGAAGAGATTGTAAGAGTTGTAGGAATAGATAATATTAAATCCAAACCAATCTGTTTTGAAGAGTCTAATCGTTTGACATATTCGTATGAACACTATAAGTATTTACGTCAGCTTCGTTTTAAAGCTGTTGGAAATGGATTTTATGAGACGGTTCACTATATCTTTTGTGATAATAAACGTCTTGAAGAGTTTGGGTTTAAGACTATATCTGAAGAGTTGGCACTAATCAATCCTATAACAAATGAGATGGATGGTCTCAGACCTATGCTTATGGTCAATATGCTTGACTCATTACAACGAAATGTACGTATGTCAAAAAAACGTATACCTCTTTTTGAAATAGGAACTGTATTTGATGCAAATCGTCAAGAAAGTCAACACATGCTTTTTGCTTTCAGTGGTGAAGAGAGTTTAGACACTGTTCCAAATAGTGGGAAGCCATCATCTATTGACTTTGCATCATTTGTTAAAAAAGTTGCTGCAATTATAGGTCAGTTTGAGTTAGTAGAATCAGAAGAAAAAAATGGTTTAATGCACCCTTATCAATCAGCAGATATTTTAATTGATGGGCAAAAGGTTGGTATTGTTGCACAACTTCATCCAGTAATTCAGGAAAAGTTTGATCTTCCAAAAACTTTTTTTGCAGAAATTGATACCAAATATCTTGTTGCTAAACACATTAATGCTAAAGCAATAAGTAGCTTTACTCCAATACAAAGAGATTTAAGTATAGTTGTTAAAAAGACATTGCTATTTAGTGAAATTCGAAAAACTCTAAAAGACTCTTTACCTGATGGTGTTCAGTCATTCTATCCAATAGATAGATATGTTGATGAGTCATTGGGTGATGAGATGAGTTTGACACTTAGATTTGTAATATCTTCTATGGAAAAGACATTGCAAGAAGATGAGATTAATGCAATGATGGATGAAATTTTGTCACTATTAGAAAAAAATTGTAATGCGAGATTACGATGAAGATAATGAAAGTTTTTTCAGCTAATAAGCCAGTAAATATGGTGTGTGACAAGATTGCAAGTGATAAGTCAATCTCACACCGTTGTGCTATGTTTTCACTTTTAAGCGACCAACCAAGCAAAATATGCAACTTTTTAAAAGCAGAAGATACGCTTAATACTTTGAAGATTGTTGAAAAATTGGGTGCAGATGTAAGTATTGATGGAAACATAGTAAATATTGTTCCACCTAAGAAAGTTCATGAACCTGATGATGTTTTGGATTGTGGTAACTCTGGAACAGCTATAAGGCTATTTTGCGGTTTTTTAAGTAGTCTAGATGGCCATTTTGTATTAACAGGCGATAAATATTTAAGACGCAGACCAATGCGTCGGGTTACTGATCCATTAAGGAAAATTGGTGCAAAGATAGATGGAAGAGAAGATGGTAATCTAGCACCTATTTCCATTAGAGGAAAAGAACTTAAATCATTTCATTTTGAAAGCAAGATTGCTTCAGCACAGGTTAAAAGTGCAATGATTCTTGCTGCATTGCGTGCAGATGCTCCTTCAACATATAAAGAGCCTGAGCTAACAAGAGATCATACAGAACGTATGTTACGTGGTATGGGAGCAAAGATTGAAAGTTCAGAAGTTATTAAAATAGAGCCAATTACAAAGCCTCTTAATCCTCTTGATATTACTGTACCTGCCGATCCTTCTAGTGGCTTTTTCTTTGCTGTTGCAGCGGCAATTGTACCTGATAGCAAAGTAGTAATAAAAAATACAACATTGAACCCTACACGCATTGAAGCATATAATGTATTAAAAAGAATGGGTGCTAAAGTAGAATTAATAGAAAAAGATAACCGTTACGAACCTATTGGTGATATTGTAGTTTCATATAACGGTAAACTAAAAGGTGTTGAAGTTTCGCAAAAGATCTCTTGGTTAATTGACGAATTGCCTGCTCTTGCTATTGCAATGGCTGTAGCAGATGGAAAAAGTATTGTCAAAAATGCTCGTGAATTAAGAGTAAAAGAATCAGATCGCATAAGCTGTGTTATTGAAGGATTAAAGCGGTGTAAAATTGTGTGCAGTGAAATGGAAGATGGTTATACTATAGAAGGAGGCAATTTACACTCTGCTACAATTAATAGCTATGGAGACCATCGTATTGCGATGAGTTTTGCTATTGGAGGATTGCTTGCAGATATGGTAATTGAAGATATAGACTGTATAGCTACATCTTTTCCAAACTTTATAGAACTGCTCAAAGAGTTGACAGAGGTTAATTGCTGAAAATTAAAAATGTTTCATTCTTGCCCAAAGGGCAAAGCTTCAGTGAGAGGAATTTTTGCTAAAGCTTGCTTTCTTAAAGAGAGTACAAGCACAAGAGCAAAAAGGAGATTTAAATAATGAAAATTGAATTAGCTGAAAGTTACGGTTTCTGTTTTGGTGTAAAACGTGCAATCAAAATTGCTGAAGAGAATCCGGGCAGTGCTACACTTGGCCCATTAATTCACAATAATATGGAGATAGCGCGTCTAAAAAGAGATTTTAATGTTTCTTTGGTGGAATCTTTAGATGATGTAAAGCCTGGCAGTGCAACTGTAATTAGAACTCATGGTATTCCTAAAAATGACTTAAAAGAGCTTTTAGCGAAAAATACTAAAGTGATTGATGCGACATGCCCTTTTGTTACAAAGCCTCAGCAAATTGTAGAAGAGATGAGCCAAGAGGGGTATGACATTGTTATTTTTGGAGATAAAAACCACCCAGAAATAAAAGGTGTTATGAGTTATGCTACAGGACCAGTTTATGCAGTATTAAGCATTGAAGACCTTGAAAAAATTCATTTACGTGAACGTGTAGCTGTTATAGCTCAAACTACACGTAAGATTGAAGAGTATAATAAAATTGTAAATTGGCTTGTACCAAGACATAAAGAGGTTCGTGTTTTTAATACAATCTGCAATGCTACTTTTGAAAACCAGGATGCTGCTAAAGAGTTAGCAAAAAGAGCAGATGTAATGATAGTTGTTGGTGGAAAACAGTCATCAAATACAAAACAATTGCACTCAATATGTAAAAGTTTTTGTCCTGATTCATATCATATTGAATCTAAAGATGAGTTGCAAAAAGAGTGGTTTGATGGTAAAAAGTTGTGTGGTGTTACAGCCGGTGCATCAACTCCAGAGTGGATAATTGAAGAGATTATTGGAAAAATAAGAGAATTTAAAGTATAATAACGCACTTTAAAATCGGAAAAGGAATCAGGTATGGATAAGGCCTCAATGGAAGAGTTTGATAACATGGAGGAAGATTTTGCGTCAATGCTAGACGCATATGAGAAAAAGGAGCAGGGCGGAACTATTTCAGATGGTGTCATTGTAGAGGTTCGTGAGAGCGATAATCAGGCATTAGTAGATGTCGGTCGTAAGCAAGAAGCTGCTGTTAATCTTGATGAGTTAAAAGATGAAAACGGTAACCTTAAATTCAATGTAGGTGATGCTATTCCTGTTGTTATTACAGGGTATAGAAATGAGCGTCCTCAAGCATCATATTTAAAAGCTGTACGAAAAGCAAATATTCGCAAATTTATTGAAGAGCATGAGAATGATGCTGAAAACATGGTTGTTGAAGGAAAAGTTGTACGTAAAAATCGTGGCGGCTATTTTGTAATTGGCAAAGATAACATTGAGTTTTTTATGCCAATGAGTCAAGCTGCATTTGCTGCAGGTAAAAACCCTGTAGGTAAAGAGATTAAAGCTGTAGTTTTAAAGCTTGATAAAGATCGTGATTCAATTGTTATTTCACGAAGAAAATATCTTGATCAAATTCGTAAAGAGCGTAAAGAGATTGTTGATAGATTGATGCAAGATGATAAAATTGTTGAAGGTACCATCAAAAAAATCACAAGCTATGGAATGTTTGTTGATGTTGGGGGAATTGAAGGGCTTGTTCACTATAGCGAAATTAGTTATAAAGGACCAGTTAACCCGGCAACTCTCTATGAAGAAGGTGATAAAGTAGAAGTTAAAGCGATTGGGTATGATCCAAAGAAACGACATCTTTCACTATCCATTAAGCAAACCATGCCTGATCCTTGGGAAGAGATTATAGATCAACTTGAAGAGGGTGATGCAATTAAAGTAATTGTTAGCAATATTGAACCATATGGTGCATTTGTTGATCTTGGAAATGATATTGAAGGCTTCTTACATGTTTCTGAAGTATCTTGGGATAAAGATATCAAAAATCCAAAAGATTACTTAAGCGTAGGTGACGAAATTGATGTTGAAGTCATAGAGATAAATCCTGAAGCTCGTCGCCTTCGTGTATCTTACAAAAACTTACAACCTAAACCTTTTGAAGATTTCTTACAGAGTCAAAAAGAGGGTGATGTTGTTAAAGGTGTTATAACAACTATTACAGATTTTGGTGCATTTGTAAAAATAGGAAAAGTAGAGGGTCTGCTTCATAATCAAGATGCATCTTGGGACAAAGGTGTCAAAGTTAAAGATATTATGAAAAAGGGTGATGAAGTAGAAGTTAAAATCATCAAAATAGACCCTGAACAAGAGCGTATCAGTTTAAGCAAAAAAGCTCTTGAAGAGAGTCCTATAGATCGCTTTGCAAAAGAGCATAAAGTCGGTGATATTGTAAAAGGAAAAATCCGTGATATCAAAGATTTTGGAGTCTTTGTAGAGCTCCAAGATGGTGTTGATGCACTGATTAGAAAAGAGGATGTATCACCTTTAAAAATAGATGAGCTAAATAAAGGTGATGAGATTGAGGGTGTAATTGTAATGTTAGATCCATCATCAAATAAAATTAGACTCTCTGTACGTAGACTAGAGAGACAAAAAGAGCGTGAAGCTTTAAATGAGTTCAATAATAGTGATGATCGTTTGACCATCGGAGATATTATTAAAGACCAACTTTAAGAAGGTTGTAAATTAGATGGGGCGTCTACTATTAATTGTCGCCGGTACAATTATTACAGTAGCGCTCCTAATACTTTTTCTGCTATTATATAGATATGCAACACAGGATGCTGAAGGAAGTAATATCCATATTAGAAGTGATACAAAGAGAGCAGACATTGTTAATAAGCCACAAGTATCAAACAAATGGATAGAAGAGCTTGCTCAAAAAAAACGACCAAGTTTTAGTTACCCTGTTAAAGAGATCCAAATAGAACTACCTCTTGTAAAAAAATCAAATATTAAAGAAACATATCGTCTAGTTTTAAAAAAAATGGATGATTACAAACTGTTTTGTATAAAACAGATATTTAATAGCAGAAATCTTCCATTTGCACTATATGCAGAAAAAGAGCAAACAGTAGTGATTGTACATAATGTAGGTTTAACTAAACTTAGTAATATTGCCAAATATGTAAAATCATATGGTATAGATTTGCAAATAGAAAACTATGAAAAAAAGGATTAATTATGCATAAGTACACAATTATGGTTTGTGACCATATACATAAAAGTGGGTTGGAAATGTTGGCATCTCAGCCAGATATCAATTTTATAAATGCAGCAGATCTTCCAAAAGATGAGCTTCTTAAAGAGATCCATAAAGCTGATGTTGCTATTACACGTAGTTCAACAGAAGTGAATGAAGCTTTCTTAAATGCTGCTACAAACCTCAAAGCTCTTGTAAGAGCAGGTGTTGGTGTAGATAATGTCGATATTGATGGTTGTAGTAAGCGTGGAATTATTGTAATGAATGTTCCAACTGCAAATACAATTGCTGCCGTAGAGCTTACAATGGCTCATATGTTATCTTGTATGCGTGCATTCCCATATGCTCATAACCACTTAAAGCTTGAGCGTATTTGGAAAAGAGAGGAATGGTATGGATATGAGTTAAAAGATAAAAAACTTGGAATCATTGGTTTTGGTAATATTGGTAGTCGTGTAGGTAAGCGTGCAAAAGCTTTTGAAATGGATGTAGTTGCATATGACCCATACATAAATCCAAGCAAAGCTACAGACTTGGGAATAGAATATACTACAAATTTTGATGATATTCTTGCTTGCGATATTATTACTATTCATACTCCTAAAACGCAAGAGACAATCGGTATGATTGGTAAAAAAGAGATTGAAAAGATGAAAGATGGCGTTGTACTCATTAACTGTGCACGCGGTGGACTTTATGATGAAGAAGCTCTTTATGAAGGTTTAAAAAGTGGTAAAATCCGTTTTGCAGGTATTGATGTATTTATTAAAGAGCCGGCAACTGATCATCCATTGCTAGAACTTGATAATGTTACTGTCACACCTCACCTTGGTGCAAATACATATGAATCTCAATACAAAATTGCCACACAAGCAGCACAGCAGGCACTTGATGCTGCTAGAGGGATAAGTTATCCAAATGCATTAAACCTTCCAATACGTGAAAATGAGATTCCTGAATTTGTAAAACCATATCTTGAACTTATGCAAAAAATAGGCTTCCTTGCAGCACAGGCGAATAAAGGAGCTATTAAATCTCTAAAAGTTACAGGTAATGGTGAGATTAGTAAATATATCGATTCTCTTGCTACATTTGCAACTGTAGGTGCACTAAAAGAGTCACTTGGAGAAAGTATAAATTATGTTAATGCAGATTTTGTTGCCAAAGAGCGTGGAATTGATGTACAAAAAGTATCTTCTCCTGCATCTGGAGCATATAAAAATCTTATTAGTTTAAGATTAACAACTGACAAAGAGGTTGTTGAAATTTCAGGAACAATCTTCAATGATGATGTTCAAAGAATTGTAGAGATAAATGGTTTTGCTCTAGATGTTGAACCAAAAGGAAGAATGATCTTATTCAAAAATACTGATGTTCCTGGCGTAATAGGTGATGTTGGGCAAATTTTGGCGAAACATAATGTCAATATTGCAGATTTTAGACTTGGTAGAGATAAAAGTGGTCTTGCTTTAGCTATAATTTTAGTAGACAATGATGTAAGTGAGGATGTTTTGAAAGAGCTTGATGCGCTAGATGCATCAATATACGTAAAATACGTAATTCTTTAACTTCTTCTCTCCTATCAAGGCTTTTTGCCTTGATAACTCCAGCTTATAAATAATATAACTTTAAATTTTCTCTTGTATAATTCTTCTACATTGTTGTAAAATGAATGACTTTTATCGTCAAAGGAGTGGGTATGAAAAAAACTTTGTTGGCAATGGTTCTGGCTTTGCCGCTTTTTGCCGTTCAAGAACATTTAACGCTTGAACAGGCATTAACACTGGTTAAGCAGAACAATCTAGAAATTAAAGTGGCACAGGATGATGTCCGTATGAAAGAGTTGGATATCGATGTAGCCAAAGGGTACAATTATGGTAGTCTCGACCTTGTCATAAATGCATTGCGATCAAATGATGCTGGTAATGTTTTTGGATTTAAGCTTCAGAGCAGGGAAGCTACATTTGGAGATTTTGGATTTGCAGATTTTTTAAATCCTCCACCTGGAACAACAGATCCTTTAGTTGTACAACCTAAAGACTTGAATCATCCAGAAGCACGTAACCATTTTCAAGAAAAGATTCAGTACCAAGTTCCTCTTTATGTTGGAGGAAAGCTTAACAAGTATGGTCAGATTGCACAAAAGATGGCAGAGATGAGCCGACTTGACAAGCAAAAAGTTGTAAATGAAAAGATTTTTCAGACAAGAAAAACTTTTTATGATATTGCACTAGTTAATAGTTATATAAAAAATTTGAAGATTATATTGAATAATGTTGAAGAACTTGAAGATACAGTTGCTAATATGGTTAAAGAAGGATATGCTTTAGATATTGATCTTTTACAGGTAAAGTCTAAAAAAGCTGATGTTCTTAGAATGCTTAATCAAGCAAAACTGAATCGTGATTTAGCTTACCAATTTTTATCATTTCTTGTTGATGACAAAGTTGAGTCTGTCGCAATTGCCGATAAAGATGTCCCAATGCCAATAATGAGCAAGGAAGAGATGTTAAATAGAAATATTGATATTCAAAAAGCTAAAATGGGTTTAAAGATAACTGATTTGGCATTAGGTGTTGAAAGAGCCAGCTTTTATCCTCAAATAGGTGCATTTGCTGAATATGGAAGTGCAGATGATCAATTTATGAATGATTTTTCTGATAAAGATGCTTATACTGTCGGAGTTCAATTGAAGTGGAATATCTTTAATGGTTTGATAGATAAGTCTAAATATGAAAAAGCCCGTGTGCAAAATTTGAAAGTAAGACATCAAGTAGAGCTTGCAAAAAAAGGTATTGCTCTAAAAATAGATAAAATCATTACTGAGATTAAGAGTAAAGAGTATGATATTAAATCACTACAAGAGAAGGTAAAACTTGCTCGACGTGTTTATGAGAACTACTATAACCGTTATAAAGAGGGTCTGATCTCCATTAACGATGTACTCATTAAAAACAGTGAAGAGATACAGGCTGTTTTGAAATTGGCTGAAACACGCAATGCAAGAAATGACAAAGTCTTTGAACTTGAAAATATCATAAATAAAGGAACGCTATGAAAAAGATTGCTCTTTTAATAACACTGTTTGCTGCTATTTTAAGTGCAGCTGATTTGACGTTGACAGGTAGTGTGGTCTCTGACAATCAAAAGATGATGACCAGTCGCTATATGGGGTTTGTAAAGAAGGTATATGTTGTTGAAGGTGAGCGTGTCAAAAAAGGACAGCTACTTTATACTATTGATTCAAAAGAGATTGATAGTGCAAAATCACAGGTAGAGTTGGCTATATCTCAAGCAGAGCTTGCTTTACAGATGAACCGTAACCAATATAACAATATTTTAACTAACCTTGCACGCCATGAACGTCTTTTTAAAAAAGGTATGGTTTCAAAATATGAGTTGGAAAACTTGCAGCTTGCAGCTGAAAATACAAAAGCTATGATAGAGATAGCAAAAAAGCAGGTAGAACAGGCAAAAGCAAAGCTTAAAGAGGTTCTTAACCAGTATAAATATTTAGATGTTCGTGCACCTAACAGCGGTGTTGTTGTTGAAAAAAGAATTAATGCAGGTGAAATGGCAATTCCTGGTATGCCAGCTATTATTTTAACAGATTTAAGCAGTCTGAAAATAATGACAGAAATTTCTGAGAGTAATCTCAAAGATGTAAAAGTAGGACAAAAGGTTAAGGTCTCTATTCCTTCAATAGGCTATGAGAAAGAGGGTGAAGTCTATGCCATTATTCCTAGCTCTAACCCTATGACACATCAGTTTAGAATAAAAGTATCATTCGACTATAAAGGATATAGAGTCTATCCTGGGATGTATGCCCAAGTTACAATCAGTAAATAAAAGGATAGCATATGAAAGAAGTTAAACGCTATCAGCCAAAGGATGTTGCAGGAAAACTTGCAGTTGGTTTTCTGCATAATCCATTAACACCTATTCTTGGTATATTTTTATTAATAATTGGATATATATCGCTAGAAATTATGCCTCGTGAAGAAGACCCACAAATTGCTGTGGCAGGAGGTACTATAATTGTACCTATGCCTGGTGCGACACCAAGAGAGGTGGAAAATATTATTGTCAATCCTCTAGAGAGAAAAATTCGTGAGATAAAAGGGGTTGAACATGTTTATGGCATAGCCATGAACAATGTTGGTGTTGTTAATGTTATGTATTTTATTGGAGAAGATAGAGAGAAAGCAAATTTAAATCTGTATGATAAAGTTATGCAAAATATGGATCTTCTTCCAAAAGGTACAATGCAGCCGATTGTAAAGCCTTTTGATGTTGATATTGATATTCCGATTATGTCGATTACTTTTTATAAGAAAGATAGTGCATCTATAAGTGATGCAGAACTATTTAAAATTGTACGTGAAATTCAGCAAGATCTAAACCGAATTGAGAATGTTTCAAAAACAGAGATAAAAGGTGGTCGTAAAGAACAGTATAATATTGAAGTCGATCTTGGAAAGCTTTCTGGGTATCACCTTTCACTTGGTCAGATTGTTCAGGCTATTAAAGCATTGGCAGTTGATGTTCCTGATGTTAAAGGGAGAACACAAGATGGCAAACTTGTAATTTTTGGAGTAAAAAATGCTATTGAAAGTGTGCATGATGTTGAAAATTTGATTGTTGCACAATATAGAGGTTCTCCAATATATTTGAAAAATATTGCAAAAGTAAGTGCAGGAAGTGATATACAAAACTTTAAAAGTGTAGAGATCTCTGAAAGAAAAGGTGATACTTTTACACCTCTTAAACCGGCAGTTACATTAACACTGGGTAAATTGGCAGGTGCAAATGCTGTTGTAATTGCTGATGAAGTAAAGATGCGTATGCAAGAGTATAAACCTCTTTTGGAAAATAATGGCATTGGTTTTACAATTACCAGAGATTATGGTAAGCGGGCTAATGATGCGGTTAATGAGCTTGTAGATCATATTCTTATTACTATTGTCATTATCTCTGTAATGCTTGTATTCTTCCTTGGATGGAAAGAGTCTATTATTGTTACATTTACAGTTCCTGCAATTCTTGCTATTACTCTATTTATAGCATACCTTAGCGGGCAAACTATCAACCGTATTACACTATTTGCATTTTTACTCTCATTGGGACTTTTGGTTGATGCTGCAATTATTGTTATTGAAAATATTCACAGACATCTACATAACCACGATGCTGTAGATAAAGATATGGACGAGATAATGGTTGAAGCTACTGATGAGATTGGTGCTCCAACAAACATAGCTACATTGGCTATTATTCTTACAATGGTCCCTATGGCATTTGTAGGTGGTATGATGGGACAGTTTATGAAACCTATTCCTGCAAATGTACCTGTTGCATTAGTAGCATCATTGATAGTTGCTTATATCTTTACTCCATATCTTGGACGCAGACTACTTAAAAAGCCACATATGCATCATCATAAGCACCATTTTCAAAAAGATGAGGTACAGGCACAAGGAGGTGCTAAGTGAAAAAGTTTGAACAGTTTGTTTTTAATATTTTAGGCTCAAAATCAAAGCAGTGGATGGTAATCTTCCTTACTCTTGCTGCATTGGTAGGATCAGTTATGATGCTTCCTACAAAGATTGTTCTTGCAAAGATGCTTCCAGGAAAGAGTGCAAACACATTTTCAATCTATGTAAATGCACCTACAGACAGTTCAATTGAAGAGACAAAAAAGATAAGTGAATGTGTTGTATCTTTTTTGCAAAAAGAGAAAGAGGTAACTGACACTGAAGTCTATCTTGGTCAAGGCGCTCCACTAGATTATGCTGGGCTTGTAAAAGGATCTGCATTTAAAAACAGTGAAAATGTTGCTGAAATAGTTGTAAACTTAACAGATAAACATGAGCGTGAAGAGCCATCTTTTATGATGGTTCACAGATTGCGTCCAATTATCAAAACCAATTGTGAAGCCATTAAAGAGGGTACTGTTATTCAGATGGTAGAACAGCCTGCAGGACCTCCTACACTAGCAGCTGTTGTTGCAGAAATTTATGGAAAAGACCATAAAAGCACCTATGCATTGAGTCAAAAAATTGCTAAAATTTTTGAATCTACAGATGGATTGGTAGATGTCGATATTATGGCAGATGATCCATACAAAAAGTATGAGTTGATTCCAAATCCAGATAAAATAGCACGATCAGGGTTAAGTGTAGAACAGGTTAATAAGATACTATATTTAGCATTTGAAGGTATGGTTGTTGCACATAAAAACAGTAAAAACTATCCTGATCAGATAGGTCTTTTTGTACGTTTGAGTGATCTAACAAGACGTTTGCATGATAAAAGTAAAGAGTCTCTTCAGAGTAAATTGGCTTCACTTAAATTGATGAATAAAAAAGGTATGCTTGTACCTATGAGTGAGGTTGTTACAATTAAAGAGGTAGATGCTTCACCTACAATTATGCAGAAAAATTTACGTAGAATGATCAATGTAACTGCTGAAACTGACCTTGTTTCTCAAGTATATCCACTACTTGATGCAAGAAGTAGAATTATGGAAGAGCTTAGTGACCAATATGAGATCACAACAACTGACTATCTTTTCAATCTTCGTTTAAAAGATAAGAAGACAGGTGAAGTGTTTGATCTAAAATGGGATGGTGAGATGAAAGTAACACTTGATACATTTAGAGATCTTGGTGCTGCTTTCATTGCTGCTCTTGTATTGATCTTCCTACTTTTGGTTGTCTACTATAAAAACTTTACAATTAGCGGTATAGTGCTTGCTGGAAGTTTCTTATCTATTATCGGGGTTATTGTTGGTCACTGGGTTGCTGATCTTGTAACTGAGCATACATTCTTCCTGACAGCTACATCTCTTATTGGCTTTATTGCATTGATGGGTATCAGTTCTCGTAACTCACTACTTCTTATAGATTTTGCTAAGTCGTTAATGGTTGAAAAAGGGTTTGATAAACAGCATGCTATTGCAGTAGCAAGTGCAACAAGAGCTAAGCCTATTATGCTAACAGCTATTGCAATTATTCTTGGTTCTGCACTGCTTGCAAGTGACCCAATTTTTGGTGGTCTTGGTGTTGCGCTTATTTCAGGAACAGTAGCAGCTGTTGTTGTATCACTTATTTTTATTCCTGTTTTAATGTATCGTGCAAAAGCTATGGATTTTAAGGAGCAAAATGCCTGATATAGGGCGTTTGCTTATAGGTCTTGGAATTGTACTAATTCTCTTTGGGCTATTTGTCTTTTATATAGGCAAATTGCCCGGAGATATTGTGATTAAAAAAGAGAACTTTACTTTTTATTTCCCAATTACAACTTCTATTCTTATTTCTCTCATTCTTTCTATTATCTTTTACCTTTTCTCCAAGTTTTTTTAGGTAAAATAGCCTCAAAATTTTGAGGAGTAACTATGGCAACAATTGGTATGGGTGACCTGAAAAAAGGTATCCGATTAGAGATTGATGGACAACCTTATCGTGTTGTTGAGTATCAGCACGTTAAACCTGGTAAAGGTGCGGCTTTTGTTCGTATTAAGATTAAGTCTCTTTCAACAGGTCGAGTTATTGAAAAGACTGTTCATGCTGGTGATAAGTTTGAAACACCAAATCTAGAACAAAAGACTATGCAGTATCTTTATGATGATGGTGAAATGTTGCAGTTTATGGATACAACAACTTATGAGCAAATCGGTTTGACTCACGAGCAAGTAGGTGATGATGTCATTAAGTTTATGGATGAAGGTTTTACTGTAGACATTCTTTTCCATAATGGAAAACCTATTACTGTTGAGCTTCCACAAGTTGTTGAACTTGAAGTTGTTGAAACCCCACCAAACTTCAAAGGTGATACATCAAGCGGAAGTAGAAAACCAGCTACACTTAAAACTGGTGCTGTTGTACAGGTTCCATACCATATTTTGGAAGGGGATAAGATTCGCGTCGATACGACAGAAGGAAAGTATCTCGACAAGGTTAAGTAATTTAGTAGCCAACATAAAAGGAGGTTTCATATGGCAAAAGTGTGTGTACCGTTAGCGGAAGGGTTTGAAGAGATTGAAGCCATTAGTTTGATCGATGTTATGCGACGAGGCGGGATTGAAGTTATTGTTGCAGGTGTTGATAAAGATTTAGTAACAGGTGCTAATGGCATCACAGTTAAAGCTGATACAGATATAAAGGAAGTCAAGGCTGATGATCTTGATATGGTAGTTCTTCCAGGCGGATGGGGAGGAACACACATTCTTGCTGAAAATGAAACTGTTCAGCAACTTCTTCGTGAAATGAAAGAGAAGGAGAAGATTGTTGGTGCTATTTGTGCTGCACCGTTTGCTTTAAAGCAAGCAGGTGTACTAAATGATCGTTATACATGTTATCCAAGTGTTGAAGAACAGATTGGAACAGATGGATATACTGATAAAGAGAAGGTTGTTATTGACGGAAATGTAATGACTTCACGTGGTCCTGGTACATCTATCTGCTTTGGTTTGGCTATTGTACGTAAACTTGTTGGTGAAGATGTATATGAGCAGTTAAAAGGTGGACTTCTAGCAGATTACTGCTAGAGAGTCGCTTTTAAAATCTTTTCTACTATTTTAGAAAACTCATCACTGCTGACATCCATAATGATGTCAGCAGCTTTTTCATACCCTTCCAATCTTTCATCATAAAGTTTTTTAGCCTTTTTAGGATCTTGAAAGAGAGGTCTTTTTTTCAACTTTTTCTTTGCATTGTGAGCATTTAAAATTCTATTTAGTATCCACTCAAAATCTGCTTTTAGATAGACCACTGTTCCAATCTCTTTTAAATTATTTACCTTGTAAAAACCACCACCTGTTGATATAACAGCATTTTTAACACTGTTTGCTAGCCAATCAGCAGTTTTTTGTTCAAGAGCTCTAAATGCATCTTCTCCAGCAGTTGCAAATATCTTTTTTATCTTAGTATTTGTATAGCTTTCTATCATATCATCTGTATCGAGTGTATAAAAAGATGTGTTTTGTCTTACTATCTCTCTAGCAAGTGCACCTTTTCCAACACCCATAAACCCGATTAAAACGATATTGTTATTTTTATGCTTCATATTCTTATCCTAATTTTTTACCAAATTTTACTAAAATCAAACTCTTTTAAATCATCACATTTATCTATCTTGAATTTAAACCTTTCATCACTAAAATCTCCAGCTTTTATATATTTACCATCTTTTAATTCATAAACTTTTGCTACTTCATCATCAGGGTTTACAATGCAGTAGTACTTTACACCTTCTTTTTCATAAAGCTCAAATTTTACAGTTAAATCTTTTTTAGCAGTTGATTTAGAAAGAATCTCAAAAATTATAACAGGAGCTTTTGTTAGATATTTTTCATTTTTCGGTTTGTGGCATATAACAAGATTATCAGGTTGGACTATTGTATCTTCACTTATTTTCCAATCGACAAAAATAGTAGCAGTGCAAAAAGAGCAATCTTTAAATATATTATTTAATTCCCAAGCAATATTGTTTGAAATCTTTTGATGCTTTATTGTTGGAGCAGGTGCCATTGAGTAGGCTATGCCATTTATCAACTCCCATCTATCTTCCCAATTGATATAGTCGTCATAAGTATATCTAGGGTAAATATCTTCTACTCTTAAAGCTCCCATAGGTAATCCTTTATTTTGGAAGTTTAGGAAGATTATACTATAACTCTTTGTAAAAATTCTATGTAAGATAACCTATTTTTGCTATAATCCTCTCAAAGATTGAAGCAGAGTATGCCAAAATAGAGAGTATATATGAAACCAAGATTTACACATTTACATTTACATACAGAGTATTCACTGCTTGATGGTGCCAATAAAATTTCTAAACTTGCCGGACGGCTTAAAGAGCTTGGTATGGATTCGGTTGCTATAACCGATCACGGCAATATGTTTGGAGCGATAGATTTTTACCAGCAGATGAAAAAAGAGGGGATAAAGCCAATTATTGGAATGGAGGCTTACCTTCATAATCAAGATGATATAGGCGATAAAAGTACACGTCAGCGTTTTCACCTCTGTCTTTATGCAAAAAATGAGATTGGTTATAAAAACCTGATGTATCTAAGCTCTCAAGCATACATTAACGGCTTTTACTACTATCCTCGTATTAACAAAAAGTTGCTTCGTGAGCATAGTGAAGGGTTGATATGCTCATCAGCCTGTCTGCAGGGTGAAGTAAACTGGCATATGAATCTGAGTGAAAGAAATGTCAAGTTTGGCGCAAAAGGGTATGAAAAAGCAAAAGAGATAGCACTGGAATATAAAGAGATTTTTGGCGATGATTTCTACCTTGAATTGATGCGTCACGGTATAGGTGATCAGCATGCTATTGATGAGCAGGTTATTAGACTAAGTATTGAAACAGGGATCAAAATAGTAGCTACAAATGATACACACTATCTATATCCGGATGATGCAGAGCCTCATGAAGCGTTTATGTGTATAGCTATGAACAAACTCTATGATGATCCAAATCGTTTGCGCCACTCAGTTCATGAGTTTTATCTCAAATCGCCAGAAGAGATGGCTGAACTTTATGCCGATATTCCTGAAGCTTTGGAAAACACACAAGAGATTGCTGATAAGTGTAACCTTGAATTAAACCTTGGTAATCCAACTCCTCCAAACTTTAAATTTGCAAGAGAGTATGCTGCCAAAGTTGGTTTGGAAGTGCCTGAACCAGAAGAGCAAAACAGTTTTGCAAATGATGAGGCACTCTTTATTCACGAATGTCGTAAAGGACTTGAAGAGCGTTTGAAATATGTTGATCCTTCACGCCACGAAGAGTATAGAGAGCGTCTGGAAACTGAGATGAAGATCATTAACCAGATGAAATTCCCAGGATATATGTTGATCGTTTGGGATTTCGTGCGTGAAGCAAAAGAGAGAGGAATTCCAGTTGGACCAGGGCGTGGTTCTGCTGCAGGAAGCCTTGTCGCATATGCTCTGAAGATTACCAATATTGATCCAATGAAGTATGATCTTCTATTTGAGCGTTTCTTGAACCCTGAGCGTGTAAGTATGCCCGATATCGATATGGACTTTTGTCAGGCAAGACGGGGTGAGATTATAGATTATGTTGTAGAGAAGTATGGTCGTTTTAATGTTGCACAGGTTATTACTTTTGGTTCTCTTCTTGCCAAGGGAGTTATACGGGATGTTGCACGGGTTCTTGGAGTAAGTTACGCTGAAGCTGATAAGATGGCAAAGCTTATTCCTGATGAACTGGGAATTACTCTTAATGGAAAAGGTAAGGAAGGAACTGACGGGTTTAAACCTGGAGCTTACCAGAAAGAGCCAAAACTTAGAGAACTCATTGAAACAAATCCTACTGCTGCTAGGGTATGGAAGTTTGCATTGGCTCTTGAAGGTCTAAAACGAAATGCCGGTATGCATGCAGCCGGTGTTGTTATCTCTAACGAAGAGTTATGGCACAAAACACCACTCTACAAACCTTCAGGTGAAGATACGCTTGTAACGCAGTATTCACTGAACTTTCTTGAAGATGTCGATTTGATTAAGTTTGACTTTCTTGGTCTTAAAACACTTACCGTAATTGATAATGCTGTTAAGCTTGTTAAAAAACGTCATAACATTGATGTAGATCTTGATAATTTACCGATGGATGACAAAAAAGTTTATGATACGATTCAAAGTGGAGAGACTGTTGGAATGTTCCAGATAGAATCCGGCGGAATGCAGCAGTTAAACTCTAAATTAAAGCCTAGTAACTTTGAAGACCTTGTAGCGGTACTTGCACTATATCGTCCTGGTCCTATGGAATCAGGGATGCTTGATGATTTCATTGAGCGTAAGCATGGACGGCAAGAAATTACCTATATGTTCCCGCAGCTTGAGGATATTCTTAAGCCAACTTATGGTGTCATTGTTTACCAAGAGCAGGTTATGCAGATTGTTCAGACAATCGGTGGTTTTAGTCTTGGTAAAGCAGATATTGTCCGCCGTGCGATGGGTAAGAAGAAGTTTGACTTGATGCAAAAATATAAAGAGGAGTTTGCACAGGGAGCAAAAGCTCAAGGGCTTGATTATGACAAAGCGGCAGAACTTTTTGACTTGATTGAAAAATTTGCTGGTTACGGTTTTAACAAGTCTCACTCAGCAGCTTATGCAATGGTTACCTACCAGACAGCTTGGCTGAAAACCCACTATCCGGCTGAATTTATGGCAGCGCTTTTAACAAGCGAAAAAGATAATACCGACAAAGTTGTCAAGTATATTGATGAGGTTAAGCGTCTTGGTATTAAGTTACTGGCTCCAGATATTAACAGATCAGCACTAGAGTTTACACCAGATAGTAATGACGATGAAGAGAATGAAGTTATTCTATTTGGACTAGGAGCAATTAAAGGTGTTGGAGAAGCTGCTGTAAAGAGTATTTTAGAGGCAAGAGAGAAGGGACCATTTGAGTCATTAAATGATTTTGTATCTCGTATCGATACTCAGAAGGTAAACAAAAAAGTCATTGAATCTATGATCAAAGCTGGTGCGCTAGATAGCTTTGGTTATAGCCGTCGTGCACTGCTTGAGTCGATAGATGCAATTATAGAAGCTATGCATGAATCAGCAAGAGCGCAGCAGATGGCTGTTGGTTCACTTTTTGGCGACGATGAAGAGATGGTAAATATCAAAGTAGATATTATGCCTATGGATGAGTATGATCAAAAGTCTATACTTGAGCTTGAAAAGGAGTCTTTAGGTTTTTATGTTTCTGGTCACCCTTTAGACCCATTCCGTGATGAACTTTCTAAAATAGACTATACTCTCTCTAGTGACATGGATCAGATTGCTGATGGCTCAGATGCTCTTTTAATAGGCAAAGTAGAAGAGATAACTACAAAGATAAGTAAAAAGGGTAATAAGTTCGGTATTGCTAACGTAATGGACCTTCATGGCAACATTGAGATTACACTTTTTGAGAGACAGCTTGAACAGCTTGAGGGTATGAATCTTGATGAACCGATAGGATTTAAAGTCTCCATTACAAGAGATGGAGATTTTACACGAATGCGTGTCCACAAAATTATGGAACTTAAAGCGTGTAAAAAAGAGAAAGTAGAGACACGTATGGTTGAAAAACCAGAAGAGCCTATGATAATTCGCCTAAATCTAGATCACGAAAAGATGAGAATTTTAGAAGAGATTTACAGACTTGCACAGAGTCATCCAGGCAGAAAACCTCTTAAACTATTACTATGTTCAAAACTGCAAGATGTAGAGATTGAATCATCAATTTACGTTAATGAGCAGATGGAAGAGCGGCTTAAAGAGATGGAAGAAGTAGAGATTTTAGCATCAGCTTAGGTTTATTAAGAATATAGAATCCCTTAATAAAGGGATTCTATAAATTATCAAAAATCAAATATTACATTTTAAGTCTTCTCAAAAGGAAGAACTATCTTAAACTGTTTTGGTTTAGCTTGTACTTCCAGTTTACCACCGTGTGCTTCAACAATCTGCCTTGAAAGAATTAATCCAAGACCGTGTCCTTTTGTTTTTGTGGTTTGGAATGCTTCAAATAGGCGTTCAGGGTTTTCCAATGCTATACCGCTATCTTCAATTATAAAGATTATCTGATTCTCTTGAATTTCTGTTTTGACCCAAACATCTCCAACATCACTTTCGTCTTCTTCAATTGCATCAATTGCATTGAAAAGCAGGTTTTGAAGAGCTAGTGAGAGCAGTCCTAAGTCTGCTTCTATTGTTAGAGTTGGAAGATTATAATGAAACTGTATATCTTTAGTATAGCTGTAAGATGCTACTGCTGCACGGCACTCTTTTTCTAGACGTTCTAGAGTTATTTGAGTTAAGTGTGGTTGAACTCCTTTTGAGTACATTAGTGTTGTTTTGATGATCCTCTCAACTCGAAACAGGGAACGTCTTATCTCATCAACAATTGGTTGATTTTTTGGTACTACACGTTTTGCCAGTGAAGAGGCAAGTAGGGCAATTGAACCTATTGGGTTTCTGATTTCGTGTGCAAGGTGTGCTGCCATTTGCCCCATCGATGCAAGTCTCTCTTTTCGTTTTTGTTCTGTAATATCTGTAGCACTTATGATTTTTTTGTCATCATTATGTGTTGATTTTATGAGAAAGTAGCGTCCATCAAATGCAACTTCTGTCTCTTCTAGCTTTGAAGGAAGCATTTGAAGAAGTCCATCTAGAGCTTCTGCTTCACTGTTTTGTAAAAAGATAGAACCATCTTTATTTATAACCCACAAGGCATTGGGCAGTGCTTCGATGATCTGTTTTATGAGGCTTTGAAGCTGGTTATAAGAGTTTGTAAGGGTTATGTACTCTTTCTCTACACTGTAAGTCTGTTCTATTAGGTTTTGTAATTGAGATAATAGTGTCTCTTTTTCATCATCTCCCAAAGACTTTGGAAGTTTGAACTCATTCATATGGCGATATCCTTAATAATTTTTCAAAATCTTTTAAGTCAAAACAGAGAAGTGTTGGATCATTTGAGTTTTTAAGCTCTTTGCTAAATCCGCTTTTAGAAAAGAGGGCAAGGTAATCTGGATTAAGTCCTGACTTTTCACATTTTGATTTAAGTTTACTGACAAGACTTTTGCACACTTTGCTTCTTTTCCATTTACACTCTCCAATAATCATACGGTTGTTTTTGGTTTTTGCAAGTAAATCAAATTCATTATGCCTATCCCAGTAAGTTCCCTTTTCAGATACGGGATCTTTTTTTTCAAATGTCTGTTTAATCAAGGCGTTGGATAGTTCTTCAAAAGTGAAACTTACATATCTGTCAAATGAAGTTTCAAGTGAAATAAAAAAAGGTTCAAACTCTCCTTTCTCAATCTCTTTTGCGTGAGGTTCAACAAATGTGTACCAAAATCTGTAAAAAGGGTGGGTAAATTTTATTTTTGCTTGAACTGTGTATCTACGCTCTTCTTTTTTCTTTTTTTGTCCTGGCAGTTTAACTGGTGGTGTTTCACGAGAGAGCTCTTTATGCAGCATTCCTATTTGGCTAAGTAGCTGGTATGTTTCATAGCCTCTTGATCTTGATAATCTTGCACGTTTAAATACATTGATTGTTTTACCATCTGATGTGGCAACAGCACAAAGCATTCTACGGCTCTCATCAGTCAAGCTTACAGGAGGCAAAATTTTGGTTTTTAAAAAATTGAAATTGACTAAAATATTTGAGTGGATAGATTCAAACAGTGAGTCACTGAAGTTTAGAGTAGTATATTTTTCAAGACCACCAAATACGGCATAATGCTCAATTAACTGCTCTATCTCCAAATGTGGAAAATGTTGGTAAAAGTAGCGAAATTTTTCTATAATTTCTCTTCCTTCCTTTAATCTTTAACTATTATAACATATCGTGGTAAAATAAGAGTATGAGTAATTTAGAAATCGAACGAAAATTTTTACTGTATCCTTGTTCTATGAAACGCTTCCTCAAAAAAGAGGGGCTGGATTGGAAGGCTGTTAAAATTGAACAGTTTTATCTTTTAGCAGGTGAAAATGGTGCAGAGCGTTATCGTAAATATGGTAACAAATATATCAAAACTATCAAGAGAGGCTCTGGACTTATCAGAGAAGAGAGAGAGGTAGAAATATCTAAAACTCTTTATGAAGAAGCAAAACGTCAAAATAGCGGTGGAGTAATTAAAAAGATTAGACGAGTTGTAAAATTTGATGAACATACTTTTGAAATAGATAGTTTTAAAAATCCTTTTAAGGGTTTCAATCTGCTTGAAGTAGAGTTTAAAAGTGAGGCTGATGCAAAAGCATTTGAACTGCCTGATATATTTAAAGAGATTTTAGTTGCTGAAGTAACTGAAAATAGAGACTTTACCAATGGAGCTTTATCTAGGTCTATGAAGCTTCCTTCTATTGAGACAGATTTAAAAGATATTTTTGCTCAAGTAGACAAAAGAGAGGATTTTTTAAAAGCCTCTACAAATGTAGTCTTTAATGCTTATGAGAGTGGTTCTCATGCTGTTAAAGCCCTTGTTTATACACTGTTAAAGACTATAGAAGCTAATCGTGATGCGATTTTGCATAAAGAGTATGAACCTGAAAGGTTGCATCAACTTAGAGTAGCAATGCGTAAACTAAGAGCACTGCTTTCTCAAATGAAACCTCTTTTTTCTCCTACTTGGCGTGATGAGCATAAAGAGAAACTTGCTTATTTGATGCGTCAAACAGGCAGTCAGCGAGATATAGATGTTTATCTTGAAGCAATTCCAAACTACAAGCAGATGTTGCCTAAAGATCTTCAAGATGGATTGGATGCTTTGGAAGATTATCTTACTCAAAAGTCTAAAGAGAGTAAAGATGAGTTGATTAACTTTTTACAAAGTGATCCTTTTAATAAAGAGATAGAGACTCTTTTTGAATTTTGTCATAATGAAGAGAGTATAGGGCTTTCTAAAAGAAGCAGTGGTCCTGTTATCATTGAAGTAAAGCATGCATTGCGTAAACGGTATAAACGTATATTGAAAAAAGGGAATGCTTTAAATAAAAACTCTTTGGCAGATGAGTATCATCTTTTACGCATAGATGTAAAAAAACTTCGATATATGATAGAGTTTTTTTCTTCTTTGTTTAATAAAGATGCTTATGATAAGATGCTTAAACGGCTTAAAACAATTCAGTCGATTTTAGGGGAACATCAAGACTTGGAAGTTCAAAGTCAGCATCTTAAAGAGTTAAGTCAGCTTCCAGAATTGCATAATGACAAAACTATGGCTGCTTTGAATGAGTTGCGTAAAACAATGGCGCAAATGGAAGAGCAAAAGCGTCTTGAATTTAGAGATACATTTAAACTTTTTGCAAAAACAGAAGATCTTTTCTTGGAGATGATCTGTAAATTTTAAAGGATCATTATTATGCCTTCAAGCTCTCTTTACATTATTTCAAAAGAGCCACAAGCAGGGAGCTTGTTTATTGCTATTGGGCTAATGGAAATTTTGAAGCGTAGTTATAAACGTGTTGCCGTTTTTAAACCTGTTGTTTTACAGAAAAAAGATGAAGATGTTAAAACTATTTTAAATATTTTCAATTTAGACCAATCTTTAGAAGATGGTTGTGGCATAACTCTTAAAAAAGCAGAAGAGTTGTTTGCATATGGAGAAAAAGCGAAACTTTATGAAGATTTGATTACTAGTTTTGAATCTCTTTGCAGTAAGTATGATTTTGTTTTATGTTTAGGATTTAGCAACCAACATTTTAAAGAGATAATAGATTTTGATTTGAATCTGCAAATTGCAAAAAACTTCTCCTCATCAATAGTTGGTGTTATAAGTGCAAAAGATAAAACGGTTGAGTCTATAGGTGAAGAGCTTCTACTTTGGGAGAGAGGTTTAAAAGAGGAGGAGCTTAAACCATTTGCATTTTTTATCAATCATATGAAAGACAAACTCTCTTGTGAGGTAAACAGTATCAAGCCTTTTAAAGAGATTCCCTGTTTTCCTATTCCTTACGAAAAAGAGTTAGACAAACCAACTATTCTTGATTTTTTAGATGTCAGTGGTGGTGAAGTTTTAAATATTAAAGATGAGAGAAAGCTTGAACAGACAATAAATAAACCACTGATCGCTGCAATGCATCCTGAACACTTTCTAGATCATTTTGAAGATGGCGATTTGGTTATAGTTCCTGCAGACAGAAGTGACATACTGCTTACAGTAATGGCCGCTAATCAGACCAAAGGCTTTCCAAGTGCTTCTGCAGTTGTAATAGGGGGACAAGCTCCAATCTCTAAAAATATTTTAAAACTGCTATCTTCAAATGATAACTTTAATGTTGTACTTATAAAGGTGCCTTTGGATACTATGCAAATTTCTATGCAGGCACTTAAAAGTGTAGCTAGAATAACTTTCAAACATAGAAGAAAAGTAGCATTGGCATTAGGGCATTTTGCAAAGTATGTAGATACAGAACTCATTGAAAAATCCCTTGCAAAGAGTAGTGTAAATATATTAACCCCTGCAATGTTTCAACATAGACTGTTTGCTCGTGCTTCAAAACATAAGGTACGTATTGTTTTGCCTGAAAGTATGGATGAGAGGATTTTAAGAGCTGCTGAAATAGTCCATAGACGTAATCTTGCCAATATTATTTTACTTGGAAAAAAAGAGACTATTTGTAATAATGGCAAAGCTTTAGGGATTAATTTGGATGGACTAGAGTTTATAAATCCACAAGATAAAAACCTTCTAGAAAAGTTTACGCAAAATTTGTATGAACTTCGCAAAGAAAAAGGGATAACCATTGAAGCTGCTAGAGATAGAATGAAAAACTGGACCTATTTTGCCACAATGATGGTTGAGCAGGGGTTGGCAGATGCTATGGTTGCAGGGGCTTCTCATTCAACAGCTGAAACTGTTCTTCCAGCTTTACAAATTATAAAGACCAAACCCGGCATAGAGATAGTCTCTAGTATCTTTTTTATGTGTCTTGATACAAAAGTTTTGGTTTATGGTGATTGTGCCATTGTTCCAGACCCAAACCCTAAAGAGTTGGCTCAGATAGCTGTAGAGTCTGCTTTGAGTGCTAAGGCGTTTGGTATAGAGTCGATTGTTGCTATGCTTTCATACTCAAGCGGAGAGAGTGGAAAAGGTGAGGATGTAGAAAAGGTTCGTGAAGCAGTAAAGATCGCTAACAGTATGCGTCCTGATCTTTTAATAGAAGGTCCCATACAGTACGATGCGGCGATAGATCCGGAAGTTGGTAAAAAAAAGATGCCCGGAAGTAGGGTAGCAGGTCGCGCTACTGTCTTTATTTTTCCAGATTTAAATACAGGTAACAATACATACAAAGCTGTTCAAAGATCAACAAATGCCATTGCAATAGGTCCTGTTTTGCAAGGTTTAAGAAAGCCTGTAAATGATTTAAGCAGAGGGTGCAGTGTAGAAGATATTGTCAGCACTATAGCTATAACAGCAGTTCAGGCACAACAGTTATGAAAATTTTAGTTTTAAATGCAGGAAGTTCATCTTTAAAATATAGACTTTTTAAAGATTTAAAAGAGTTGGTTTCAGGTCAAATTGAGCATATTGGTGAAGATAGCGGAGTTAAAAACCATTATGAAGCTCTTTTACAGGTAGAAAAAGAGTTGACTTTTCGTGGACAAATGAGTTTTAAAGAGTTAGATGCCATAGGTCATAGGGTGGTTCACGGTGGAGAGAAGTTTACAGAGCCGGTGAAGATTAATGACAATGTAATAGAGGCAATTAAGGAAGTTTCATCCTTAGCTCCACTTCACAATCCGGCAAATCTTCAGGGAATTTTGATGATGAGAAAGCTTTTACCAAATATTCCGCAAGTAGTAGTGTTTGATACTGCTTTTCATCAAACAATGGAGCCGGAAGCTTATCTTTATGCCATCCCTTATGAACTGTATGAGAAGTATGGTATTCGTCGTTATGGATTTCACGGTACATCCCATGCATTTGTAGCAAAAAAGGCTTCAAAGCTTCTGAACAAACCATTAAAAAATCTAAATCTCATTACCATTCATCTTGGAAATGGTGCAAGTGTATGTGCTATTAAAGAGGGGAAAAGTATTGAAACATCTATGGGATTTACACCTCTTGAGGGTTTGGTAATGGGAACAAGAAGTGGAGATACTGACCCTGAAATTCCTCTCTTTTTACAAAAGGTTGGTTTAAATGCTGATACAGTTTTAAATAAACAGAGTGGTTTGAAAGGAATTTGTGGTCAAAATGATATGCGAGAAGTAGAAAAGTTGGCTCTTAAAGGAGATGAAAAAGCCAAGTTGGCAATAAAGATTTTTGTACATAGAATTAAAAAATATATTGGAGCTTATAGCGCACTTCTTGGAAGGGTAGATGCAGTTATCTTTACTGCAGGAATTGGAGAGCATAGTTTACTTATTAGATCATTAGTTTGTGATGGTTTAGAGCCTATGGGAATGATTTTAGAGCAAGAACGAAATAAAAAAAATGAGACATTTATTTCAACAGATAATTCTATGGTAAAACTGATGGTAATACCGACAAATGAAGAGTTAGAAATTGCTCATCAAACAGAAATGGCTTTAAGGGATGATTAGTTATAATTTTTATAAACATTTACATATTTTTTTAAGGAGAATAGATGGCAGTTAAAGTAGCGTTAAACGGGACGGGGCGTATCGGTCTATGTGTCATCAAGATCGTGATGGAACGTGACGATATGGAGCTTGTTGCATTAAATACAACAGCAAAGCCTGAAATGCTTGAGTATCTTTTAAAGTATGACACTGTTCATAAAGGAATTGATGCAAAAGTTATTGATGATGAAACTATTGAGATTGCAGGCAAACCTGTTAAGATGTTCAGTGAACGTGATATTACAAAATTAGACTTTGGATCAGTTGGAGCTGAGGTTGTTGCAGAGTGTACAGGTGTGTTTTTAACAACAGAAAAAGCTCAACACTATCTTAAAGGAAGTGTAAAGAAAGTTGTTCTCAGTGCGCCTGCAAAAGATGATACACCAACTTTTGTTATGAATATCAATACAGATACTTATGCAGGTCAGGCAATTGTTTCTAATGCAAGCTGTACTACAAATGCACTGGCACCGGTTTGTAAAGTACTTGATGATGCATTTGGTATTGAAAATGGTCTTATGACTACGGTTCACTCTTACACTAACGACCAAAATCTTTTAGATGTAAAACATAAAAAAGATTTCCGCCGTGCTCGTGCCGCTGCGATGAATATGATTCCTACTTCAACAGGTGCAGCAAAGGCTATTGGTCTTGTTATGCCACACTTAAAGGGTAACTTGAACGGTTTTGCAATGCGTGTTCCAACAGCTGATGTATCTGTTGTTGATCTGACTGTTAATTTGAAAAAAGATGTAACAGTCGAGAGTATTAATGAAGCTTTTGTAAAAGCTAGTGAGAGTAACTTTAAAGGGCTTATAGAGATCGACAACGATAAGAGAGTCTCCGGTGACTTTATAGGATCAACTTATAGCTGTACTTTTGTACCAGATCTTACACGTGTTGTTGGTGAGAAAACTGCAAAAGTGATAGCTTGGTATGACAATGAGTGGGGATATAGCTGCCGTATGGTAGATATGATGCATTTTGTTGCAACTCACTAATATCTTCTTTTTCTCTATCAGGCGGTTAAAAACTGCCTGATTAATTTGTATTATAGTTTTACTTAGCTACTACAAATGCCTCATAGCTAAAAAATAGAATTACTGATAAAATTATTATCCCTATTAAAATTTCCATATATTATAGCTCCTCTAATGATTCAATTTTTTTTAAAATATTTTTATTTAAAAAATGGATAGAAATAACTAACCAAATAATACCTACTACAGAGAGTAAAAATCTTATAGTTGAAATTTCATCATAATGAGAACTCAACCATCCAATAAGGCTAATTAGTGTAACTATAAATACACCCAACCACACTTTCAAATAATTTATTTTTTCTTTTACTACATCAATCTTTGCCATAGAGTATTTTATCAAAAGGGAATTGATAAAGCAAACTATGTATATTTTTTATTCTTCAAATTGTATACTACTTATTAAATAGTTGGTTTAATTTTTTCTATATTTGGTTAAAATAAAAAAAGTGAGGAAAAAAATGAGAAAAAAATATAGTAGTATACATTCAGAGTTTCCGTGGGAACACCCTAAATCAAAAAGTGAAGATCCAAAAGCTGTAAAGTTGGTTAAGCGGTTGATGGAGAGTGCTACTTATCGTCTTGCAGAAGATGATCCAGACTTTATGAAATCTTATGAGGCAAGAGGTGTTAGGTTAGAGATAGACTACCTTAAAGCTGAACTTGCTATGCAGAAGTTTGGGATCAAACATACTATAGTAGTATTTGGTAGTGCTCGCATAAAAGAGCGCAAGACAGCAATGTCAGAGCTTAAAGAGATACAAAAAAAGATTGAAGCACATCCAGAGAATAAAGAGCTTCTTGAACAACTGCGAATAGCAGAGAGAATGGTAGAGAAGAGTATCTACTATGATGATGCCAGAATGTTTGGACGCTATATTGGAGAGAGTGGTAAGGGTCCTGATGATAGCCGGGTTGTATTAATGACTGGTGGAGGTCCTGGCATTATGGAAGCAGCTAACCGTGGATCTTATGATGTTGGTGCACGATCTATTGGACTTAATATTCGTTTGCCTCATGAACAGTTTCCAAACCCATACATTACACCGGAGTTATGTTTTCAGTTTCGATACTTTGCCATTCGTAAACTACACTTCTTTTTAAGATCAAAAGCTTTGGTTGTTTACCCTGGCGGATTTGGTACATTAGATGAACTTTTTGAAATTTTGACACTGGTACAGACACAAAAGACAAATATCATTCCTGTGGTTATGGTTGGAAAAAAGTATTGGAAAAAAGCGATTGATTTTGACTTTTTAAAAGAGGAAGGTGTTATAACTTCTCAAGATTTGGAGATATTTAAGATAGTAGAAAATGCTACTGAAGCTTGGAAGTATATTTTGGATTGGCATAAGCATAAAGATACGCATCTGTTTATATGAAAGGAAAATAATGAAGAATTATATCAAGTGGTTTGAAGAGATAACTATTGACGATGTACCTGAAGTAGGTGGTAAAAATGCTTCACTTGGAGAGATGTATCAAAATTTGAGTGAAGAGGGTGTTTTGGTTCCAAATGGATTTGCAATTACAGCTTCAGCCTATAAGTATGTGTTGGACTACAACAATGCATGGTCAAAACTTCATGCCTTGCTTGATGATTTGGATCCTGATGATGTAGAGCAGTTGCAAGCACGCTGTAAAGAGTGTAGAGATATTATCTACTCTTGTGAACTACCTAATGACCTTAAAAAAGAGATTTTGTCAGGTTATGCGGAATTGAAAAAAGAGTATGGAGAGAGTGTTTCTCTAGCAGTACGATCTTCTGCAACCGCAGAAGATTCACCTGAGGCATCTTTTGCAGGACAAAATGATACCTATCTTAATATATCTAGTGAAGATGCTCTTCTTGATGCATATAAACGTTGTCTGGCTTCTAACTTTACAGATCGCTCCATACACTACAAGTATGATAATGGATTTGATTATCTTAAAGTATTGTTATCTGTTGTTGTAATGAAAATGGTACGGTCTGACATTGGCTCAAGTGGTGTAATGTTTACACTCGATCCAGAGACTGGATTTAGTGACGTTATTTATATAAGTGCTTCTTATGGCTTGGGTGAAAATATTGTACAAGGTACTATAGACCCAGACAGTTTTTATGTGCATAAACCTACATTTAATAAAGGTTATCGTGCAGTACTTAAACGACGGTTAGGGAAAAAAGAGCTTAAGATGGTCTTTTCAGAAGAGCTTTTAAGAGACAATATTTCAATTGAATATACAAAAAATATATCTACAAAAGAGGATGAGCAAAAGAGGTTTTGCATCAGCGATGCAGATATTATGACTTTAGCTTTCTATGCTATTAAAATTGAAAATCACTACTCAAAGAGAGTTGGGCGCAGTATGCCTATGGATATAGAGTGGGCTAAAGATGGTATAGATGGGCAGATCTATGTGGTGCAGGCACGTCCTGAAACGGTAGAGTCTCAAAAAAGCGGAACAACTCTTGAAATTTACAAACTTAAAAGTAGGGGAGAACTGCTTGTAAGTGGTCACGCTGTTGGTATGAGAATAGGGACGGGCAGAGTAAGAGTCATTAAAAGTGTAGATGAGTTGAGCCAGTTTAAGCCGGGTGAAGTATTGGTTACAGATACCACATCTCCAGACTGGGAGCCTGTGATGAAGACAGCTTCAGCCATAGTTACCAACAGAGGCGGCAGAACCTGTCATGCGGCTATAGTCTCAAGAGAGCTTGGTATTCCTGCTGTTATTGGTGCTGAAGATGCTACAGATACTCTTAAAAATGGAATGGAGGTGACTGTAAGTTGTGCAGAAGGGGAGGTGGGTTATGTTTATAATGGAAAGTTAGATTATGAGATAGAAAAGACAGATCTTTCTAAACTCTCCAAACCAGAAACAGAAATAATGATGAATCTTGGCAATCCAGATATAGCTTTTAGTTTGGCAAATCTTCCTGTTGATGGAGTAGGGCTTGCACGTATGGAGTTTATAATAAATGAGTATATAAAAGCCCACCCTATGGCGTTGATCCACCCAGAAAAGGTAGATGAAGAGACAAGAGCTAAACTTGAAGAGTTGAGCAAAGCCTATGAGAGTATGACGGAGTTTTTTGTAAAAACACTCTCTGAAGGTGTTGCAACAATTGCGGCTTCGGTCTATCCAAAACCGTGCATTGTTCGTATGAGTGACTTTAAAAGCAATGAGTATGCAACTCTTTTAGGTGGAAAGTTCTTTGAGTTTGATGAAGAGAACCCAATGCTTGGTTTTAGAGGTGCGGCTCGTTATACTCATCCTGCTTATGAAGAGGGGTTTGCGCTTGAGTGTGCTGCTATGAAACGTGTACGTGAAATAATGGGCTTTGATAATGTTGTTTTAATGATTCCTTTTTGCAGGCGTGTTGACGAGGGAAAAAAAGTGGTTAAAACGATGGCTAAGTATGGTTTGAAAAGGGGTGAGAATGGATTGAAGATTTATGTAATGTGCGAAATTCCAAATAATGTTATTCAGATAGATGCTTTTAGTGAGGTTTTTGACGGATTTAGCATTGGAAGCAATGATTTAACTCAATTGGTACTTGGTGTAGATCGTGACAGTGAAGTTGTAGCATTTGATTATGATGAGCGTGATGCAGGAGTTCTTAAAATGGTAGAGTTGGCAATTGAAGGCGGCAAAAGAAATGGACGGTATGTAGGTTTTTGTGGACAGGCACCATCAGACTACCCAGAGATAGCAGAGTTTCTTGTAAAACAAGGGATAGATTCAATAAGTTTAAATCCTGATACTGTTTTAAAAACATTGCAAGATATGGGAAAATATACAAGTTGAATGGGCGGAAGTTTAGAAGTGGTGGGCCAACCAGGACTCGAACCTGGGACCATCCGGTTATGAGCCTCTTTAAAGCACTTTTCTACATTTTATTAAACTTTCATCAAATTATATCTAAATCCCTTGAAATCGTTGTTTTAAAGATGTTATACTATCATCAAGTTTAATCAATAAAAAGCTACTTTTTTAAATTTAGGGTAGCAATAGGGTAGCAAAATGGCAAGAGTAAGAAGTAAAAAGTATCCGGGCGTATATCTTAACAAGTTAGAAAATGGAGATATTAGCTACTCAATAACTTATAAAGATGAGCAGGATAAAAAAGTATGGCTAACAGTTGGCAGGAAAAGCCAAGGTATAACAGAGCCTTTTTGTAATCAAAAGCGTAATGAGATATTAAATAAAATTAGACTTGGAGAGGATATACCAGTAAAACATAAAAAGAGAAATCGCTACACTCTACAAAATGCATTTGATGATTATATAGAGTGGGCAAAAGTTAATAAGAAAACGTGGGAGAAAAATGACAAAGGAACATATGAGAAACATATAGAGCCAGATTTTGGAAAACGTGGACTTACCTCTTTAACATCAGAGGACTTTGAAAAGCTAAAAACTAAGAAGCTACAAGAGGGATTATCTCCAAAGACAGTACAGCATATACTTGGAACTGCAAGACAGATTATAAACTATGCTATCCGTAACAAAAAGGTTAAAAACTTTGAAAACCCGATAGGTAACGGACGGGTAAAAATGCCAAAGATAGATAACCAGAAATTAGGATTTTTTACAAAAGAGCAGGCTACAGAGCTATTAAAAAGGCTAAAGCAACTAAAGTCAAAGAGGATGTATTATCTAACTCTTATTTTACTGCATACTGGAGCCAGATTCAGTGAAGTGGCATCTCTTACTTGGCAGGATGTAAACTTTGATAATAATCTGATTTACTTCAAAGCTACAAAAGATGGCAAAGCACGTCATATTGTTATGAGTGAACCTCTAAGAGAAGCTATAGAGGAACTATACGAAAACAGAACATCAAACCTTGTTATACCAAGTAAGAATGGAGAGCAGATTGCACAAATGCCAAGGCAATGGCAGTTAATAGTAGATGAGCTGATACAAGGTAACAGTAAAGCAGGAAAGTATCGCTTAACAGTCCATAGTTTACGGCATACACACGCTAGTTGGTTAGCAATGGCAGGGATGGATTTAATGCATATACAACAACAGCTTGGACATAAAACTATTGAGATGACGCAACGATACAGCCATTTAATACCAGATAAAAGGCACGAAATGACGCAAGAGATTTTTAAAAAGGTTGAGGTATGAAATATAAAACTCCAGTATCTTTAACTTTTTATGAGCTTGAAGATGGTTATTCAATGATAAGAGAAGCTATAGAGGAGGCTAAAAGATATTTAAAAATGAAAATTATACATCCTTGTAATTATCTACCTGATAACTGTAAGGAAAAGAGAAAAATAGAGAAGATGATCGAATCTGAAAGTAAAGAATATTTATACAAATTAGAGAATCTTGCAAAAGATAGTTTTCTTGAAGAAATTCTTTTGACTGGAGGAACTGAAGCAATAGAGATAGTTAGTGATAGACTGATATATAACATTGTTTCAAAATCGGCTTTTATTGATAGTATTATTTTTCAGATTTATTCTACAAGGAATAGAATAGGATGTTATAAAGCATTATATAGAGAGTTATCAGATATAAATGAATGTATGAATTATGGATTCTATGATAAAACTATTCGCAAGGTTACTGCAAATATCACTTCAAAAATTTGGGGAAAAGAAACATCAATAAGAAATAAAGTTATAAAGAGATATTCCTCGTCATATTATCTACCCTCGTATAATACATTTATAGAAATAATTTAGAGATTTTCATCCAAAAAGGATTGAAAAATTAACTCTAAATTATTACTATCAAGAATGAAGAAATTAGACTTCAGATCTTTAACTTAATCACAGTCTAACCAAAGAGCTAAAAAGTCTTTTTATACCCCCTGT
>NZ_FOXB01000023.1 GCF_900115615.1 Hydrogenimonas thermophila
CAGCTAACACAACTGTCTTTATGCTAACACAACTTTTATAACTTTTTCATCCTCTTTTGAGTGATGAGAAGTTATAAATGTATTATAGGAGAGACAAACAATGAAAACAAGCCTGTTTTATATACAAAAAATATGGAAAATCTCCACTTTCCAAAAGAGTTAGATATTGGATTTCAAGAGATAGAGATACCGTTTATCAGTCAAGAAGATGAAGTAGCAGTTCTGGTCAATCAAGTAACTGTCAATAATAAAAGATACAAAATTGTCATTGCAACACCTATTGAAAAGATTGATGATACAATAGAGATATTTATTGGCTGGTTACTGTTTGCAGGTTTACTTCTGTATGTGATTGCACTTATTTTAGGTTATAGAGTAATTACGCGTGTTCTATCTCCAGTACGCACAATAACTCAAACAGCACAAACCATCTCCAAAAGCAATCTTTCAAAACGGGTTCCACTGCCAGATAGAGAAGATGAGTTTTATCAACTTGCCAAAACATTCAATACAATGCTTGAACGGCTTGAAAAAAATTTTGATAAAATTAACCGTTTTAATGTAAATGTATCCCACGAACTCAAAACACCACTCACTATTATTCGCGGAGAGATTGAAGTAGCTCTTTTAAAAGATCGCTCCATCAAAGAGTATAAAACAGTTTTACAAACTATTTTAGAAGAGACAAAGACTATTCAATCAATTATAGAGACACTGTTATTGCTAAGTAAATCAGATACAAAAGCTCTAAAAAAGCGTATGTTACCACTATCTCTAGATACTCTTATTCTTGAAGCAGTAGAAGAGAAGCGTCAAAATGCTAATGAACAATCAATTAATATTGTAATAAAAGAGTTAGAGTCTGTAACTATTGTTGGAGAACCGACACTTCTAAAAAGAGCTATCGCCAATATAATAGATAATGCCATAAAATACTCTCCCCCTAATACCAATATAGAAATCACTCTAAACAATAGTAGTGACACAATTTTAATGATTAAAGATAGTGGATATGGCATACCATATGATCATATAGACAAAATTTTTGATCCATTTTTTCGCATAGAATCAACCAATGAGAAAAGAGTCCAAGGACAAGGACTTGGACTCTCCATTGTTCAGTGGATTGTAAAATTGCATAATGCAAAAATCAATATAGAGAGTGAAGTTGCAAAAGGAACTATTTTTAAAATATATTTCAATAAAAATAATTAATGCTTATATCCATAAGCAGTTAATTAAACTCTTACATTAAGTTTACTACTCTTTATTTTCTCTATCATCTTTGTAATTTCATCAATTTTTTTCTCCTCCTCCAATAGACAGTTTACTGCTTGAAGGTTAAAAGTTTCAAGTTTGTTGTTAAGATAAGATGTATCAAACCGCCTTGCAATAAAGTCTTTGTCTCTGACTATCTCTCTATGTAATGGAATATTTGTTTTAACTCCTTCAATATAGAATTCATCTAATGCGCGTCTTGCCTTGTTAACTGCACCTTTCCAATCTAATGCCCAAACAATAAGCTTGCCTATCATAGAGTCGTAGCAAGGATTGATAGTATAACCTGTATAGACTCCAATATCCATTCTCACACCAGGACCACCAGGTGCTAAAAACTTTTTTATTTTACCGAATGAAGGGAAAAAACCATTATTGGGATCTTCTGCATTGATGCGAAACTCTATAGAGTATCCTCTAAAATTCAACTCCTCTTGTAAAAAAATAAGTTTATCACCCTCTGCAATCTCTATCATTCTTTGAATAATATCTATACCACTGATCATTTCAGTAACAGGATGTTCTACTTGAACTCTGGTATTCATCTCAATAAAATAGATATTATCTTTATCATCAAGCAAAAACTCCATTGTTCCTACACTCTCATAACCTAAACGAAACATTGCTTTTGTAGCAATTCTATAAAGTTCACGTCTTACTTCATCGCTTAATCTTGGGCTTGGAGCAATCTCAATTACTTTTTGATGACGACGCTGTATTGAGCAGTCACGTTCGCGTAAATGTACGACATTACCATATTTGTCAGCGATAATTTGAATCTCTATATGGCGAGGATTATTGACATACTTCTCAATAAAAACATCACCTTTACCAAAAAACTTTTTTGCTTCATTTACAGCAGACTCAAACAGTTCTTTAAAATCCTTCTCTTCAAGTACGATGCGCATACCTCGCCCACCGCCTCCAAATGCCGCTTTTATAATAACAGGAAAGCCAATCTCTTTAGCCGCTTTAAGTCCCTCTTCAAGACTATTTATTGGCTCTTCAGTTCCTTCTATAACAGGAACACCAACCTCTTTCATCGCCTTTTTTGATGCTGTTTTATCTCCAAAGAGTGCAATATGTTCTGGTTTTGGACCAATGAATATGATGCCATTTTCTTCACACATCTGCGCAAACTCTGCACTCTCTGATAAAAATCCATACCCAGGATGAATTGCATCGCATCCACTCTTTTTTGCCAAAGAGATAATTTTTTCTGCATCAAGATATGCTTGAATAGGATCACCAAGTATAGGGTAACACTCATCTGCCTTTCTTATCCATACTCCGTCAATATCTACCTCTGAAAATATTGCAACACTCTTTTTTCCAAGCTCTTTACAGGCTCGAATAATACGCATAGCTATTTCGCCACGGTTAGCTATGAGAATTTTTTTAATCTCTCTTCTTTTCATCATACTTCCTTTGAAAAAGATTTACGACAATTATAGGTGAATAGCAATCTCTATTTCTCATCTAAAAATGCTTAAAATATATTCTAAAAATGCCAATATAGTTATCTATTTTTGCTATAATGAAAATATGAAAAGAGAAACACAAGAGCGAAATATTAAAATAGCTAATGATATAATGTATTACATCTATACTCATATTGACCTAAATATCGATATAGAAGAGTTAAGCAGTATGGTGCATGTAAGCAGATTTCATATGCAAAGAATTTTTAAAGAGGTTTTTGGCAGAAATATCTATGAAACTATAAAATTTATACGTCTTGAAAAAGCTGCAAATCTGTTACTGGTAAATCGTCTCTCTACCATATCATACATCGCAAATCAGTGCGGATATACATCTCAAACCTCATTTATAAAAGCATTCAAACAACGTTTTTTAATGACACCTACTCAGTGGCGTTTAGGCGGATATAAGAGATATTCTCACAATATATTGATGCAATCTGTCGAAGCGGTACACTCTGATGCAGACTTTTCAACGATTGAGCCTAAGATTGTAAAACAGCCTGAAATTAGAAGTTACTATATTCGCCATAATGGATATAATCGATCTATTAAACAGAGTTGGCAAAAACTTCAAGCGTTCGTTCTTTCAAATGGCATTGAAAACTATCAGCAAATTGGACTTTACCATGACAATCCAACTATCAAACCTTTAGATCATTGCCAATATGTTGCCTGCATAGCTACAAACAGAGTTATAGAAAATACTCAACTACCACAATTTAAAATTGCCGACGGCGTATATGCTAAATTTGATATTGAAGGGTGCTATGGCGACGATTTAAAATTTATTCACTGGGTTTATAATGAGTGGTTCCCAAAAAATGGTTATGAAACAACGCCAAAACCATCTTATGCTATCTATCAAAGAAACGGTTTCTTGGAAGATGATGGAAGGTTTAAAATGAGTTATTATGTCTCTATAAAAATATAACTACTTAACAACCTCTAAACTACCCTTTAACCTCAACTGCTCTTTAAATGGTACAATTACCATTAAACTGACTCCTTGCGTCATTAGCTCATACCCATCTTCACTTTGAGAAAGAGTTTTAAGTGGTAGGGCAAATAGTGAGAAAAAGTGATCAAGTGAAAATATTATATTACGCTTAGTATATGGATCGCTTAGAGTAAACTCTTTTAACTCATTGCATCTTATACCGTCGCCTATAACTTTTTGGTTGAGATAAACATCTTTCAAATTGGCAAAATGGAGATTTAGTTCAAGACCGTACTCATAAATATGTGGGCTTTCGCTTTTAAGCTCTATTTTAAAGTCAACTCCGTTATCTAACGGTCTATAACTCTTTTTCAGATGAGATGGATAGGTTTGATTATCGAAAATAGCACCATAACGCTCAAAGAGTAGCCTCTTTTTGCCTATCTTTACATCAAATGGTTGATTGGTAAAATCGGAAAACTCCCTAAAACTGCACTCTATGAAACTCTTTAAATCAAGTGTATGATCGCTTATATGATCTATAAAAGAGTTTTTAAGATACCAGTCATAAACTAATGCATCTTTTAGATCCTCTTCAACCTTATCTAAACTGTTATGAATATTTAAAGTGCCGTCACCACTATGATCACCACTTTCAGATTCAAGAATCTTTTTATGATACGCCTCTTTGCGACGTGTCAAAACATTTTGAAAGTTAAATGCACTCTTTCTGTCGTCAAACTCGATCAATTGACCGCCATAACGACTATCAAACCTCATTATCACCTCTTTCTGCACCATCTTGACCTCATCATAACCGTTAAGATCGATGTCTGCACACTCTATAGCAACCTTTTTGGCATATCGTATATTTTCGCAATTTATAAGGTAGCGGTAGGCATTATCGCGCAGATGGGGCAGATAGATACCACCAAAAATACCATGCCAAAAGAGATCATTGGTTTGAAGTGCATATAGGTTTTCAAGAAAGTCAGACTTTTTTGTACGAACTTTAGAGATCTCGATCATACGTTTATGTAGCCGATTTGACTCTTCATACTTTACAAAGAAGTTTTTCCAAACTCCACCTTTTAGAAACTTTACCGCATCTTGATCAGATATCTGCTCTTTTAAAGCCTTCAATTGCAAAGCATCACTTGCCTTCAAACTCCACTCTCCCATCTCATAATATGAGACATTTGGAAGATAGGCGATCCCTTTTGGACGGTGCGAATGAAAATATTCGCCAAAATGCATTGTATTAATCGACTCATCACTCAAAATCGCATCTATAAACTCTTCAAGCCAACCTTGCTCATATACCCAGTGATGCGTCTTTCGCCACAATCCAAACTTTTCAACATCATCAAAGATAATTGCTGAACCGCCAGGTGAATTAACACTGCTCTTAATTGCTCTTATCGCTTCATCTACCGGTTTAAAGGGCAGTGCATAACGTAGTTCTTGAGAGATAGGAAATAGTGCAATCGACTCTCCGCTCTCTTCTGTATTGTAGTAACCATCCAAACGATCTTTATCAAACCCTGCTGAGATAAAGTGGTAATCATCTACAATGCTATATTTGATATTAGATTTAACAAGATCGGGAATAAGTCCCGCCTCCCAGATCCGCTCGGTAAGCCATAACCCTTGCGGTTTTTGTTTAAAGAAATGTTTAATACTACGATTGAGCCTTTTAATTTGAGCAACTCGATCTTTTGATGGTATAGCACTAAGAATCGGCTCATAAAATCCAGCCGTAAAAAGCTCAATACTCCCCTCTTTTGCAAGCCACTGCATATCGGCAAAGAGTTTAGGATAGTTTTGCTCAATGGTTTCAAGAAGCCACCCGCTACAATGAACACTAAAACGAAATTCCGGAAACTTACGCATCAGTGCAAAAAATGGTGTATAGCAGGTTTTAACTGCACGATCTATTGTCTCTTTAAAGTTGTCAACCGGTTGATGCATATGTACGCCAAACAGTAGAGCAATACTCTCTTTTCTCATAAACTAACTCACTTCAACTCTGTAATTGGGAAAAAGAGTTCAGACGGCGGTGTCACATCCATCAATTTGTAAATCTCTATCAAATGGTTACGAAATAGTTGATCAAACTCTTTGGCATACTCATTATGGTGTTCATTGCCATACCACCAGAACCAATCGGAAGATTCGCTTATGAGAAAATGATTGGTAATTTCACTCCGTACTCTGCTTGAAACTCTTTTAATATGGCAACGATAATCCTCTTTTGTTTTATAAATAAGCTCCCACGCCCTACTCTTTTGCGGATGAGCCACCCACGTATCAAAGTTTCCATCTATCCAACTTCCAGAATGCAGACGCTTAAGCCTTTTTACCAGCCTCTCTTTTGCCAACTCATCCATTGTTACAGTTTGACAATCGTCTGCCTCATCAAGCTGTCGGTATAGTTCACTTAAAAAGTCATATCCACTCTTTTTATAAAACTCCCAACTATTTTCTCCATCAAGAATGACTGAAACTTTTGGATCTTTCTCTTTTTTCTCAATTTGCCTAAGATGTAAAATAAAGTTATCTACCGCATCTTTAGCACTCCAATAACGATAGCTAAATGCAATCAAATCGCTAAGCGTTCGATCTCTAAATGCGATAAAGAGATCATTAAAATGGTGACACTTATAGAGTTCATTTCCACTCTTCTTCCCCAACGATTTAAACAAAATCTCTTCATCTGTAGCAATCCAGCGAATACCGTAAGATTTATATAGTGCTACACTCTTTTCATCTACTGCACCTTCAGCTGGCCAAATCCCTATAGGAGATTTACCAAACACCTCTCTATATAGTTCTATTGCACGTTTAACCTGCTCTTTAGCATCAGATAGAAGTAACTTTTTCTCTAACAATAGCGGCAAAATCGGGTGGTAATATGGTGTTGTTGACAATGAGATTTGTCCACTCTCTTGAAGCAACTTATAAAAAGGTAGAATTGTTGGAATAAAACTCATCAGTACATCAAGTAACTCATCTTTATCTTCCAAGCTGAAATCTTTACCCTTGTTGATCAACTGCTTTACAGTTTCATTATGTTGTCTAAGGTAATTCCCACACCAAGAGAGCATAAAGAGAACTTCAAGCTCTATAAATTCACTATCATCAAGACTCTCTTTACCATAAAGCTCTGCATATCTAAAAAAGGGCTTTACCATCGTCTCAAACTGCGGTGAATTGCAGATTTTCATTACCCAAGTACGCTCATAATTAGAGAGTTTACTTGGATCTTTTCTCCATAAAGAGAGAAAGAGATCGCACTTATAACCACACTTTTCATAAAGCAGTAACTGCTCAATCAATGTGGGCGTAAGATTAAAAGTTGCTTTGAGAGATGGAAAGTTTGAGAGAAGATATGGCATATCATAGTAGTCTTTAATCGAATGCAAAAAGACCCAGGGCATCACCATCACACCAGATATATTACGATAATCCGGTTGATGCATATGCCAAAAGAGTGAAAGTTTAATCACCGATTAGTCTGCTATATTTGTTATAGATTTGATTACCCAACTCTTCATCTAAAGCTTGAATGTAGAGATTAAGATGCTCATTATATTGATCAGGAATCATTAAAACCCAGTCTGTTTTACTCTCCCAAATCTTTACGCCATCTATAGATGAACTCCTTTTATCTTTGGCATACTCAAGGAATTTCCGCATAATTTTGCCCTTTAAAGATTGTGGACAGGGAACTTGGTAAGTTGCATAAAAAAAGCGAGACATCTCTTTAGCGACATTGGAGAGTTTAACCTTATGACGTGCCAAAAGCTCCATAATCTTCAAACTTGCATACATAGCGTCACGATGAAGAGCAAACTCAGTAAAAGCGTAGTTTCCATCTATGGTAGCAATAAGATCAAACTCATTAAGAGTTTCTGATTTAAAGTTAGCATACTTTCCACGCTCTATAATGAGATATTTAAATAGTTGATCCATAAGATCAGGTGCCCAAGTTGGAAGAAAAACGTGCATTTTTCTCTCTTTTAATTCAGCCTCCATATTCATCAACTCTAAAACAGCGATCAAAGCTTCTACCTTATTTAGCACCTCTCCCCTGTCTGTAACAAGTGTTAGAGACTGACCGTGCGGATCAATAAGTATGCCCATATTTAAACCCAAATTTTTGACAATATCAGAGATATCCTTCTTCGATTTCATCTTATAGTGTTCAATATTGGCAAGCTTTTTCTCATCTTTATATGTATTTAACATAATGTTGTCGATCTGAAGATTTGTAATCATTTGAGGAAAAAAATCTTTAGTTATACCAAACATCAGATCTACCGCTACGCGAAAACCACTATTTTTAATAGTTTTACCATCTATTGAACTCTCTAAAGCATCTTTATAGTTTTGGTACTCACTCTTGCTGTAGAAATCTCTCTCATAGATATTACCAATTTGAGAGTAGTCAACTCTTCTAAAATCCTCTTTGAAAAAGCTCTTCTCAATTCTCTTTGCACTATTGTGATCAAGCCTGAGACCCTCTTCATTATATAGCGTGATCTCAATATTGGCAGGATCGCTTAAACTTTTACGAAAATAGGCTCCAGCTATAATATTTTCATCACTCTGAATATTGTAACGAAGCAGAGATGGGGGAACTGCGTGCAAGTCCAACACATCAACCCCTGCTGAGAGAAGTCCTCCTACAAATGCCCGTTTGATCATACGTGGACTCTTATCATAATCGCGTCCTATAAGTACACAACTTCCAATTGGCAATTGAGATCCAAACGCCTCTGCTATCTTACAAGCCATTCCACAGCTTATCTCAACATTACTCTTTCCTACAATGCTTCCGCTCTCAAAAATGGCATTTCTATATTTTGTACCTAAAACGATACTATTATTTACAATAGCGGTCGGCTCTATCTCCTTTTCTGGCCAAACCGTAACATCCTGCTCAAAAGTTGCAAGTTTTCCAATGTCACAACCCTCTGCAAGAATCAGACCAGCTTTTGCCGTTACGCTATCTCCTATTTTATTGTCATTACATATTACAGCATTATCTAACACTACACTGTTACCTACTGAAATATCATCCCAAAAGATTGAGTTTCGTAAGCGACACCCTTTTCCAAAAGTTACATTATCGCCTACTACTACATTATGAAGCCTACTCCCCTCACCAACTGTTACATTATCGCCAATTACGACAGTATCTACAATATTTATATTAGCATCAACTTTACTGTTGCCGGTCATATAGAGTGTTCCTTCAGGATACTCAATCTTTCTTCCGGAGATTTGAAACTTTAACCTTCTATTCGATATATCATCATATAGATCACGGTAACTCTCAGGATTACCAACATCGCGCCAATACCCTGTAGCGTTATAGCCTAAAAGATCTACACTCTCTCTCATCAGTAAAGGAAAGAGATCTTTTGCAAAATCAAAACTCTCTCCAACGGGAATATAATCAAGAATCTCCGGCTCTATCACATAGATTCCTGTATTGATAGTATCGCTAAAGACCTCTCCCCAACTCGGTTTTTCCAAAAACTTCTCTATCTTTCCATCTTCATTTGCTATAACCACACCAAACTGCAAAGGATTCTCTACAGAGGTCAATGTAATAGTAAGTTTGGAATCTCTCTCTTCGTGATAGTCCAAAATCTCTCTAAAATCAAAGTCTGTAACAAGGTCACCGCTGACAATCATAAAAGTGGTATCTAAAAACTCTCTTCCAAACCCTACAGCTCCTGCTGTTCCATAGTCATCATCAGGAACTACATATTGAATCTTTACTCCCCACTTACTGCCATCTTGAAAATACTCTTTTATTATTTCAGGTTTAAAGTAAAGAAGTATCACTATATCATCAATGCCTGTTTCAATGAGTCTATTTAATGTATGCTCCATCATTGGTAGATTCATTATTGAAAGCATCGGTTTAGGGACAGAGTTTGTCAACGGTTGAATGCGGGTACCAAACCCGCCTGCCATCATTACAGCCTTTATATTTTTGGACACTACGATTTCCTTTTTTTAATCTAACTTATTCAACATACCAAGAAGCTCCGGATTTATAGTATATCTATTATCTACAACTTCACTAATTTCACACATTCCATATTGACCATTTTTAATAACCACAACTTTGTTGGAAGATGTGTTTGCAAGCAGATGATCAACTGCACGAATAGTAAACTCAAATGCAAGCATTCGATCATAAACTGTTGGGCTTCCACCTCTTTGGATGTGCCCCAAAACTGTTATGCGACTCTCCATACCTACACTATTTTCGAGCCACTGTGCTATCTCATTTGTCTTTTTAGTTCCCTCAGCAACAATAGATAAGATATAGTTTCTACCATTTGCTATCTCTCTTTTTAAATGCTCTTCAACAACGCTTTTATTAAAATCTACTTCAGGAACTATACATATCTCAGCACCGCTGGTTATGGCTGAAACAATGGCAAGATAACCGCAATCGCGCCCCATTACCTCAACAATAAATGCACGGCTGAATGTAGAGGCTGTATCGCGTATCTTGTCCAGTGCATCGCGTATGACATTTAAAGCTGTATCTACGCCAAGACAGATATCTGTTCCATATATATCGTTATCTATGGTTGTCGGAATCCCAACAAAGTTGAGGTCAAACTCTCTACTCATAAGATCCATAGCCCTAAAAGATCCATCACCGCCAAGAACAACAAGACCAGTAACATCACTCTTAACAAGATTTTCATAAGCCTGTTTCCTATACTTATATTCATAAAATCGTTTAGATCTTGATGAGCGAATAATCGCACCACCACGATGGACGATCCCCGCTACATCTTTATGTGTAGCCCTCTCTATCTGCCCATCTATTAAGCCCTCCAACCCGTTATATACAAAGTATGGAATTTCACCTTTTTCATAAACATAATCTACGAATCTCTTAATTGCAGGATTCATCCCCGGCGCATCACCGCCCGAACACATTATTGCAAGTGACATATAATTCCTTTTTTACAAAATATAACAAATAAATTGTAATATATGGAATCTTTTAACAGCTGAAATATTATAAATTTTTATTGCAGAAAAAGTGCAGGAGTTTTCAGATTAATTTGGTTGACAACTTGACATATAAAAGATATAATCCAAAAAAGGAGGTTTAATATGCAAACTATTCAAGTAGCTGAATTGAAGTCTCACTTTTCAGACGTCTTAAAAAGTATAAAAAATGAGGGTGAACAATTCATTATCGAATATGGTAAACAACATGAAAAAGTAGCTATGCTAATTCCTTATGACAAAAATATAGAGATTCAAAATCAAAGGGAGTTTGGATTGTACAAAGGTAAAGGTGGGTTTTCTATAAAAGATGATTTTGAGATGAGTGATGAAGAGTTATTAGGAATATGAAAAAATATCTTATCGATACTCATATATTTTTATGGCTCGTTTTTGATCCAGAAAAAGTTAATACCAAGAAACTTGAAATACTAAAAGATCCGCAAAATAAAATTTTTATTGCAAGTATTTCATTTTGGGAGATATCTCTCAAATACAATCTTGGTAAACTTAGTCTTAGTGGACTAACCCCTGATGAATTACCAAAAGTAGCTCAAAAGATGGGGATCGATACCTTAGAGATTGAAAAAGAGGTAATGGCTAGTTTTTATAAGCTTCCTAAAGTTCAAACCCACAAAGATCCATTTGATCGAATAATTATTTGGCAATGTATTAATGACAATATAACACTTATTTCTCAAGATCGAAAATTTAGTGAATATGAAAGTTTTGGTTTAAAAACTTTTTAATTTTTAAAAATATAGCTTTTCATAGTACTCATCAGCCATTCTGGATGAGTCAAAATATGCCAAAATGTCATTCATAGCATTTTTGGCTATCATAAGCCACTCTTTCTCATTTTCATAATAGGTAGGAATAATAGTGTTTTCCAACTTTTGCATCATAGTAAGATAGTCCAATCTATCGATCTCATCATTTGGAAGTGAAGGGTCAGAGTGAGGAATAGTAAAAGAGTTTACTCCATCTTTTTGAAACTCTGCATGCCATCCATCATCAATAGAAAAGTGGATTGAAGCGTTAATTCCAGCAGTCATTCCACTGGTTCCGCTTGCTTCTCGCCCCCATCTTGGAGTATTTAGCCAAAGATCACTTCCCTGCTTGAGAAGTCTAGAGAGTCTAAGCTCATATCCTGTAAGAATTGCTACATTTTTAAACTCTTTACTCATCATTATGAGATCATTAAACATATGTACAGCTCTATTGTCAAGAGGGTAAGGCTTTCCTGCCCAAATGATCTGAACAGGACGATCTCTGTTTGAAACAAGCTCTCTAAAACGCTCCATATCATAAATCAAAAGCCCTGGACGTTTATACTCGGCAAATCTTCTTGCCCATACTATTGTCAATATATCTGGATCAAACAGTTTACCTGTCTGATCTGCAACCTCTTCAAAGAGTCTATATTTCAAATGCTTTTTTCGCCCTACAAGCTGATAATCTTCATGCTCTTGCATCCAACTCATCAACTGTTTATCTGCCCAGTAACGCATATTTTGAGCATTTGTAATACTTATGATTTCACACCTGCCTTTAACATCCTGCCACATCTCATTTGCAACACTTTTATGTATCTTTGAAACAGCATTAGCACGTTTCGATGTCTTTAATGCACCAACAGTCAAAGAGAAGTGTTCATCATAATAGTCCAATTTTTTCTGCATATCTTCTACACTGAAACCGTTGAAAAATCCCATTCTAAAAAGCAAATATACATTATGCTCCTCATTACCAGCCATCTCTGGAGTATGTGTTGTAAAAACAACATATTTTTTCAAATTTTCAAGATTTGAATACCTCTTCATTAACTCAAAAACAAGAGGTAAAGAGTGTCCTTCATTCATATGATAAACATCAACATCAACACCCATAGCCTCAAGAACTTTAACACCACCTATTCCAAGTACAATCTCTTGAGCTATACGAGTCTCTTCGTTTGCATCATAGAGCTTATGGCAAATAGTTCTAGATAGATGATCATTTTCAAAGCAGTCAGTTGTTAAAAATATAACTGGGGCTGTGTCAAATGTAGTTGCAGGTAGAAGATAGGCTTTAACAGTTACAGGTTTTGAGTTTATTGTTACCTCAACCTTTATGCTAGTATCTTCTAAGAAGTAGTAAAATTTACGTTTATAATCTATTTTAAGCGTATTATCTTCGTGTCTGCTCTGATCATAGTAGCCATAACTCCAGAGCATTCCAACGCCTATAAGCTTCTGCCTTCTGTCATTGGCACTGCGCATATGTGAACCGGCAAGAAACCCCAATCCACCTGAGTATGTCTTTAGAGCCTGATCAATTGCAAACTCCATTGAAAAATATGCTACTTGGCAACTAAACTCTTCAGCAACTGTGTATGGGTAGAGGTCCATAAAAGTTATTTCTTAAATTTATCTGCAAGAATACGCTTGCCTAGCTCAACTCCTGGTTGATTGTAAGTATCTATATTTAGTATTGCTCCAGTAAGCGAGGTTAAAATTTCATAATATAAAATCAACTCTCCTATGTTTGTTTCACTTAATTTATCTAAAATAATTGCATCAACAGGAACACCCTGCTGTGCAATTGCTTCACGAGTTGCATCACACTCTGCATTGATTAGCTCATTAAATGTGTGTCCATTTACAAAGTCGCACTTTTGGATACCCTCAAGCGTTATATCCGGAATGAGAATATCATTTTCAAAATCTTCTATCTTTATGAAAGTTACAGTTTTATCTATTGGTCCTTCAATAATAAGTTGCAAAAAGGAGTGTTGATCTATAGAGCCAATCTGTCCTAGAGGAGTTAGACCTACTCTATTTCCACTTTTATCTATTTTTCCAAGTGATTCTCCCCATAACTGAACATACCACTTAGTAAAATCATCAAGAAATGATGCATATGCAAAAAGAACATTCATTCTATATTTTTCCCAATTGGTTGCAATAAAAGCAGCTTTAAGAAGAATATGATCCTCTTCTCTGTTAAAAAAACGACGAACTATTTTTGCTCCACCCTCTAAAATAGAGCAGCAATCATAACCAGCAAGAGTCAAAGGAACAATACCAACTGCACTTAAAACAGAGAAGCGACCTCCTACATTGTGAGGAATGGTATATACCTTAATTCCATATCTATCTGCAAAGCGGCAAAGTACAGACCCCTCATCTGTTATGGCTATTAGACGATCTTTATCATCTCCATTTAGATCAAGATTAAAATGCGATATAACTACTTTAAAAAGAGACATAGTTTCAATTGTAGAACCAGATTTTGATATAACAATAAAGATAGTCTTCTCTTTATCCATTGAGGCAAACTTTTTAGAGATTTCTACAGGGTCAGGATTTTCAAAAAAGATCAATCTTTTTGCTTGAGGATATTTGTGTCTTAACATAGAATCTATCGCTTTAGCTCCGAGTGAAGAGCCTCCTATGCCAATTACTGCTATTGTGTCACTATTTTTTATAGTTTCAGATGATGACAAAGCCTCTACTTCAGTTACTATCATTTTAGAATCTTCAGGAAGATTATAGTAACCAGCTACTCCATTTTCACACTCTTCTACAACTCTACAAAATGCTTCATCCATTAAATTACTTATATTTTCATCTATATTAAACTCAAAATCTCTTTGAAACTTGACCATTTAAAACCCTTAATGAAACAAATTAAATGTATTATACTTATATATAACCTTTGATTTTATAAAAGATTTAACTAATCAATATACGTTATTAATGAAATATTCATCAATTTAAGATAAAATCACAAACAAAAGAAAGAAAATGTTACAAGAAGGTAATTAGTGGCTGATAATAGAAAAGATAGAGAAGCAAATAAAACGATTGATGATTTAATTGTAGATATAGAACGTAGAATAAAACTTTTTCAGGAAGGTATAGATGAGAATGCTCAAGCATATGAGATTGCAGAGCTTCTTGAAGAGGTACGTGAGCTAAATAAAGAAAGATATATTGAGCTACTTAAATCATTCCCTGAAGATCTTAAAGCAGATGTACTCTCAGAGCTTTCAAAAAATGCTCAGGAAGATGCTTTAGAGGCAATAGATGCCAAAGAGTTGGCAGATATCATTGAAGAGATGGATACTGACGATGCTGCCGATATTGTTCAACAAATTGAAGAGTTAGATGAGTCCAAAGCAAAAAAGGTTCTAAATGAGATAGATGAAGCTGAAAGTAAAGTCATTCGTGCACTCATCAGCTATGATGAAGATGAAGCTGGTGCTTACATGCAAACTGAGCTCTTTAAAGCTCATATTGATGAAACTATAGGTGAATCTATAAAACGCCTTAAAGAGCTAAAAAATAGAGAAGAGCTTGATAATGCATATCATGTATTTATTGTAGATAATAAAAACCGTTTTTTAGGCATGATGCCTATGGAAGATCTGGTTTTGCAAGGACCTAATGAAGTTTACAGAAATGTTTTGGAAAAAGAGGGTGCTCTTACTGTCACAGTTAAACCAAATGATCCTATTGACAAAGTTATTGAGCTTGCTGGTAACTACAATATGAACGTCATCCCTGTTGTAGATAATTGGGGGATTCTTCTTGGTCGTATTACGGCAGACGACATTTATGATTTGATGGAGAAACAAGCAACCGATCAAATCTATGGAATGGCTGGTGTTCAAGAAGAGTCTGAAGAGAGTGAAAATATCATTAAAGCAGGAAAAACACGTGCATTTTGGCTGGGAGTTAACTTAATAACTGCTATAGCAGCTTCTGTTGTCATTGGATTATTTGATTCAACAATACAATCAATTGTTGCTTTAGCTGTACTGATGCCTATAGTAGCCTCTATGGGTGGAAATGCCGGTACTCAGTCACTAACAGTTACTGTACGTCAGTTGGCTCTGGGAGACATTGATCCAACTGAGGCTAAACAGGTAATAAAAAAAGAGGTTCTGCTCTCTTTGGGCAACGGTTTAGTTTATGCAGTTGTTATGGGACTCATAGCCTACTTTTGGTTTAATATGCCAATGCTTGGCGTAGTAATTGGTCTATCTATGATAATAAACCTCTTCTTTGCAGGTTTTTTTGGTGCACTGATCCCATTGGTACTAAAGGGATTGGGAATAGATCCAGCAGTTGGTTCTTCTGTTTTACTTACAACTGTTACAGATGTTGTAGGTTTTTTCAGTTTTTTAGGACTTGCAACTCTTATTCTTCTTTAAATTAGAAAAAACTGATCTGCACTAACCATACATCAAAGTTTGCTACCAGCTCCAATATTCTTATATGGAGCTGATTAGTAAATTTAAATAATTCTAATCTAATTTTCACTTCCATATGGTATAATCGAAAGCTTAAAATAATAATAACTCAGTGAATAATTTATATAAGGTTGAGTTAAAAATAAATAGTTAGTAGGTTTTAAATGGCAAGTATACAAATACCAAATTATGGGCAATTGAATATAAAACATATTGTATGTGATTATAATGGTACAATTGCAAAAGATGGTAAATTAGCTCCAGATATAAAAGATATTTTTAAACTTCTTTCTGAAAATTATAATGTACATGTCATTACTGCAGACACTTTTGGAACTGTTAAAAAAGAGCTTGAATCAGTTGATATTACAGTTAAAATACTCTCTAGTTCAGATCATACTCAAGAAAAGGGTGAATATATAAAAGCCTTGGGCTCTAAATATTGTGCTTCAATCGGAAATGGTAATAATGATGTAAAAATGCTTCAAGAATCAGCAATCTCTATAGCTGTTATAGGTGATGAAGGTTGTGCAACATCAACTCTAATGAAAAGTGATATAGTCTGCAAATCAATAACTGATGCTCTATTGCTTTTTATAAAGCAAAAACGTCTTATAGCTACACTAAGGAGTTAAAACAATGAAAAGTCTCTTTTTTATAAATAAAAAAAATCGTTTTAAAGATATTGTTTCTAATATGCAAAAAAAAGAGTGTAAAAATCTACTTATACATCTGCATAGCAGTGATGGTAAAAAACTTAAAAAGAGACTTGAAAAACTTCATAAAGCTTTTCCAAATGCAAAAATATTTGCAACAATTGAAGAAGAAAAAGAGAAAGAACCATTAATTGCATTTATATGTTTAGATGATTTTAACAGCATTGAAACAATCTTTTCATCAGATTGTAAAGATAATTTAGACAAATGTTTAGAATTAGAAATAACTGCTGTTTTATCATTTATTAAAGAGTACTCAGAAAATGGACAAAATTCACAGCTTCATATTCTAAAACAGTATAGAGATGCTGTAGACCACGCTATGATTGTATCTAAAACAGATAAACGTGGTGTTATTACATATATTAATGATAATTTTTGCAAAATAAGCGGTTATACTAGAGAAGAACTAATAGGAAAAAGCCATAATATAGTACGACATCCAGATACTCCAAAAGAGACTTTTAAAGAAATGTGGCAAACTATACTAAGTAAAAAACCTTGGCACGGAATTATAAAAAATTTAAGAAAAGATGGAACAGACTATATTGTAGATGCAATAATTTACCCTATTCTTGATACTTCGGGGGAAATTACAGAATTCATTGCACTTAGAAAAGATATTACAGAGCAGATACATGATAAAGAGAAGTTAGAAGCAAGAGAAGCTGAACTTCAAGCAATTTTAAATAATCAAGACTCTATTGTACTATTTGTCTCACAAAATGATGGTATTTTAACTATCAATAAACGTTTTTTTGAATATTTTGATTTTAAAGATACAGATGACTTTAAAGAGAAACACTCTTGTATCTGCGATCTTTTTATTGAAGAGGAAGGTTATATATACCCAAAAGCTCGTGAAGATTGGCTGGAATTTGTATCTTCAAATCCTGAAGAGAGACACAAAGTAAAAATGCGTGATAAAAATGGGAAAATTCGCACTTTCCTACTAAAAGCAAATCAGATAGAAAATGATGGCAGGTTTGTTGTAAATTTAAGCGATATTACTCCACTTGAAGAGGCTTTGATTCAGGCAAAGTTAATGGAACATACCAAATCTATGTTTGTTGCTAATATGAGCCATGAAATAAGAACTCCTTTAAACGGCATCTTAGGATTTACCGAACTGCTTCTTAAACATCCTGTTGACAGTCAAATAAGAAGATATTTAGAGATAATTCACAAAAGTGGAAAAACACTCCTTGGAATTGTAAATGATATTTTAGATCTTTCTAAAATAGAGAGTGGCAAAATGGAGCTTAGTCCTATTCCTGCAGATATCTGTAAAGAGTTAGAGTCTGTTGTAGCCATTTTTGCTGCAAAAGCAAGAGAGAAGCATATATCTTATACTGCATTTATAGATCCAACTATTCCAAAAACAATAATTTGTGATATTCAGAGACTAAAACAGGTTTTAAGCAACTTAATTGGAAATGCTGTAAAGTTTACACCTGAAAATGGCAAAGTTGAAGTTTTAATTAAAACTATTAAAAAAGAAGACAATCGCATTAAACTACATTTTGAAGTCAAAGATAGCGGTATAGGTATAAAAGAAGAACAAAAATCAAAAATTTTCGATCTCTTTTCACAAGCAGATAACTCAATTAGCAGAGAGTATGGTGGAACTGGTCTTGGTCTGCCAATCAGTGCCAAATTTATTGAGATGATGGGTTCACATATAGAAGTAGACTCAGAACCACAAAAAGGATCTACATTTTGGTTTGATATTTGGTTTGATATAAATGACGCTTCTTTGTCTATTGGTTCTCTTGAATCAATTGAAGAGAGTGTAAATATAGTATTTTGTAAGCACACTCCTGAAGATTGCATTATGTTTGAAACAATAAAGAATTATCTTGAAGCTTGGGGAATATCTTGGACCACAAGAACATCTTGTGACGATATTCCTTTTGATACAGCATTTCTTTTTATTACACCTGATACATTTGAAAAAGGTGATAAAGAGAATATGCAAAAGCTTTTGGAACAGTTTCCAAGTCTTCAAATTATTTGGGTTGAATCTTCCAGCTCAATAAAACCACCAGAAGATAATAGAATACATAAACTTGAAATGCCAGTTGTAGGTTCAACTCTTTTTGATCTACTTGCTGCTGGACTTGGAGACAATTTTACAAAAGCTTCAATTTCAGAAGATAATATATATAATGGAAATTATAGTGGTAAAGTTCTTGTAGCTGAAGACAATCCAGTCAATCAAATGCTAATTTCAGAACTACTTAAAGATAGAGGTATTGATGCAACAATAGTAGAAAATGGTATAGAAGCTCTTGATGAACTAAATAGAAATCAGTATGATTTAGTTCTAATGGATGTAAATATGCCTAAGATGGATGGCATTGAAGCAACAAAAAAACTTAGAGAAAGTGGTTTTAAAACTCCAATTGTAGCATTAACCGCAAATGTTATGGCTGAAGAGAAGTCAGCATATATGAAAGCTGGAATGAATGATCATCTCTCAAAACCAATAGAAACAAAAGCTTTAGATATAGTTCTTCAAAAATTTCTAAATACCACAAATATAGAAGAAGAAGTTGAATCTATAGAGTTTGATGATATAGATTATGATCACCTTGGTGAATCATTAGGATTAAAAAATAGAAAAATTTTAAGAACACTGTTTGCTCAATTTTCAAAAAGTGTTGATTCTTTTTTAGAAGATTTAGAAAGTGCTATTAACTCTAAAAATATTGAAACACTGAAAGATGTAATTCATCGAATCAAAGGAGCAACAGGGAATATGAGATTTGAAAATTCATTTACTCTCTGCAAAGAGCTTGAAAAAGAGCTATCTTCACATAATGAAATAAATAATAGAGTAAAAAATATGATTACAAAACTGATGGCACAACTATGGGATCTGCAAAATAAGATAGAGCTACATCTCAATAAGGAAGGGTAAATCAGTATTGTTTTTGTGTCTTTTTAGTGTTGTGTGAGAACGAGCCAAAATTGCATAAGGTGTATCTGAAGGTTTAGTAGCATTTGCAACTATCAAACAACGTGCATTTTTAGAGAGTTTTTGAGATGAATTTATATTTCGTAAAAGTGTTAAAAGCATAGTTTCAAGCTCTTCACGCCTTCTATTTGGTACTAAAATTCCAAAATGTGCTCCATATAATCTTGCTATTATATCTGATCTGTATGAGTTATCAACAACTATTTTAGATACTTCTTGAAGTATTCCTTCGGCTGTACGGTGACCAAGCAGAGTATTTATCTTCTCTAAACTTGTAACATGAAGATGAACTAGCCAAAAATCTGTACCATTTTCAATAGCTTGCTTCAATCTTGCCTGAAGATATACTAAATTATATACTTTTGTTAAAGGATCTGTAATAGAGAGTTGAGCAAGACGCGATTGTTTATCTTTTAACTCTTGCATTGTTGCTCGAAGTTTAAGATGTGTACGAACACGTGCTTTCAACTCTTCACCATTGAATGGTTTATTTATATAATCTGCCCCTCCAACTTCAAAAGCTTTTGTAATATACTCAATACTATTTTGAGCAGTAAGAAATATAATTGGTATATCACAAGTTTTTGGATCCTCTTTTAAAAGTTTACATACTTCAAATCCATCTATGCCTGGCATATTTATATCAAGGAGAACCAAATCAATATTTCGGCCATATATCCCTTTTATTGCCTGTTGTCCATTCTGAGCAAAGCTTATTTTAATGTTTTTCATCTCTTTTAAAAAAGCTGCAGCCAACTCAATATTCATACGTTCATCATCAACAATAAGCACATTAAATTGATTCTCTTTCTCTTTTGCCATCATTTAACTCTTTTACTTACTATTATAACCGTATGGATTTTTTGATTGCCATCGCCAACTATCTTCACACATCTTTTTTAAATCAAACTTTGCTTCCCACCCAAGCAACTCTCTTGCTTTAGATGGATCAGCATAACAAGAAGCAATATCACCAGGGCGACGAGAAACTATCTTATATGGTACTTTTTTTCCTGATGCATTTTCGTAAGCTTTAACAACATCAAGCACACTGTACCCCTCTCCTGTTCCAAGGTTTACAGCTTCACACATATTTGATTTTAGAGCTTCAAGTGCTTTAAGGTGTCCAAGAGCTAAATCAACAACATGAATATAATCACGAACCCCTGTCCCATCGTGTGTATTGTAATCTCCTCCAAAAACATTCAAATACTCTCTTCTTCCAACAGCAACTTGAGATACAAACGGCATAAGGTTATTTGGAATACCTTGAGGATCTTCACCTATCATTCCACTCTCGTGAGCACCTACTGGATTAAAATATCTTAAAATCATAATTCCAAAACTCTTATCTGATCTATACAAATCTCTTAATATCTCTTCTATTACAAGTTTTGTCTGTCCATAAGGGTTGGTTGTACGAAGTGGATGATCTTCAGTTAAAGGAAGCTTCTTGGGATCTCCATATACAGTAGCAGAGGAGCTAAATACTATCTTCTTTACTCCCACATTTTGCATAGCTTCTAGTAGTCTTAATGTACCGCAAACATTGTTGTCATAATACTCAAGAGGTTTTTCAACAGACTCACCAACCGCTTTTAATCCTGCAAAATGTATAACAGCATCACAACCATCCAATGCTGACTCTAATTTAGCCCTGTCTCTTATATCGCCCTCTATAAACTCAATATTTTTACCAGTTATCTTCTCTACACGATTAATAGCCTCTACACTGGAGTTGGAAAGATTATCATAAACAACTACATTATATCCAGCTTCAAGAAGTTCAACACAAGTGTGCGAACCAATATAACCAGCTCCACCTGTAACAAAAATTTTCATAAAAGTATCTCCATATTTATACTTATAAGCGTATTATTTTAGCAATATTTTATTAAACCCCTCTTTTGCTATCACCACTCTCCTCTTCAATCTCTTCTATAATCTCTGCCAATAACTTTTTATCTATACGGTGAGATGCACCTTTAAACAGGTTCTCTTCTAGCTTCTTTACAGCATCTTCAATTTGTGGATCGTCTTTAATATATGGCAATAGAAGTTCAAAAAGCTCTTTTTCATCTTTGGCTTGTCGTATAGCACGAGCTTTACTACTTAAAGATTTCATAGATACTCTGTTTTGTCTAAACTTTGATATACCAAAAGCAGATAAAACTCCTACTGCCAGACCTATAATAAACATAAGCCAACCTGAAGCTGTCTGCTCTTTTTGTGATAACATTGCACTACCTACGTTATTCTCTTTATCTTTACTATCTTTTTTAACCACTTCAGGTTGTTTAACTATTTTTTGCTCTATGTTAGTATCTGCTTTTTTACCACCTTTGACAAAAATTTTAATTGGCTCACTCTTAATCTCAGTTGGCTGATTGGTTTCAGAATCTACAAATTTAAGAGTTAATGAAGGAATAGTAAAATTACTCTCTGCAACTACTGTAATAGTTTGCATAAATGTTCCGCCATACTTTCCGTTACTTATGCGTGTATCTATTTTTGGTTCATCAGCATAGACTACTGCATCAGGAATATTTAGATCAAACTTTTTAATATCATCAATATTTCCATACCCATCTATGCGAATGCCTACTTTAACTGGCTTGTTTGCTTCAACCTCCTTTTTATCTACAGTAACGCTTATATCAAATTTTCCGTAAAGCTCTAAACTGTTTGGAAGTGGCTTGACTTCAATTGAGAGAGTGTTAGAAGCAATGCGTTTTGTTTCAAGTCTTGCAAACATTGTGTTAAAGAAATCATCATTAAAAAATGGATCATTCCCAAATGGTTGCTTAACTGCCACACGCCTTGCCAATTTAGCAGTCAAAGGCTCCAATTTAAAGTTTCCTGCTTTTTGAGGGAAAATTATATATTTAACTTTTTTAACAATATAATTACCTTCAACATACTCTTGAACATTACCTACCTGTTTTATCCAAAAGTTGGAAAATTCAGGAGACTCTACTTGGCTCTCTACATAATTTTTATCTCTTCTATACTTTAAAGTTACAGTTAGATTCACAGGTTCTCCAACATGAACTTCTCTTTTATCTACACTCATTGTAAGTATGGCATCACTTCCAGCTGATGAAGTTGCAACTTTTGTTACTTTAACTTTAATAGGATCTGTCTTATAAGTTTTACCATCAATTTTTAGTTCAAATGATGGAATGGTTACATCTTTCATTGGAGCGAAAGTGTAGCTTTTACTTAAACTTTTGGTTATATTGCCATTAATAATAGAGATATTAGAGCGCTGTGCAGTCCCTAAAACAGGAAAATTATCAATAGAGTTAATAACAGGGAAATCTATATTTTCACCCTCGGCTGTAATTGTAAATGTTACTGTATCGCCTCTAGTTACCTCTCTCTTATCTACACTTACCTGAACATTTGAAGCAATGAGCCATACAGGAATTAGAAATAGAGTTATTAACTTACCAAGGATGTTTCTCATTATCTGCTCCTTTATTTTCTGTTTGCAATGGAAGCATCAGTGTATGAATACCTCTTTGATTTAAAACTTTGTTCCACTTTCTAACCTCCATATCACTGATTGGTTCATCTTTTTTTATAACTCTGCGATTTTGCTCTTTTTTTTCATCTCTTTTTGAGTCAGATTTTTTCTTCTCTTGTTTCTCTTTCTTATTTTGTTCAGATTTCTCTTTTTTATCTTTTTGCTGATCTTTTTTGTTATTTTTTTGGTTTTGGTTCTGTTTATTACTTCTATTTTTTTGATCACCTTTTTTATTTTGATCACTATTTTGTTTGGAATTTTTATCTTTACTGTTTTGACTTTGTTTTTTATTTTGTTGATTTTGTTTTTTTAATTTTTTAAGTAGTTCAAGATTGAACCTTGTATCTTTATCTTCTCTAATTTTAAGAGCCGCTTCATACATATTTATTGCATCATCAAACTTTTTTAGATTTGCATAGCAATTTCCCATATTATGAAGCTTTTCAAACTGCAGATTTTTTGAAGAGATAGATTTAAAAAGTGTCAGAGCTTCTTGAAATTTGCCTGCTTTATAGAGTGCATCTGCTGCATTAAATTTTGCTTCATCATTGCCCTCTTTGGCTATTTTTGCATAAAGCTTAGCAGCTTTTTCATAATTACCGCTCTCATAAGCATTTTTTGCTTCATCTAGAGTTTGAAAATCAAAGATTGATGCATTTAAAAATTGTATTAAAATAAATAGTAATAAAATTACTTTTTTCATACTCTACTCCATTTAGGAAGTGAAGAAAAGCTCATAAGAAAAAGAATTATTGCAAGCATCAAAGGGATTTTAAATAACTCTTTTCTATCTCTAATGACATCCTCTTTTATCTCTCCTGAATGCAAACTATCTTTAATAATCTCTGCTAACTCCTTTGCATCTGCAGACTTAAAAGAGAACTCTTTATAAACACCACCGGTAGCTTCAGCCAAACTTTTAACAGCCGAGTTAAGATGAGTAATAACCACATCTCCATTCTCATCACGTACAACATCTCTGCCAATTTTCATTACTCCACCCTTATCAGTTCCGACAGCATAGATGAAAACTTTAATTCCTTCTCTTTTTGCAAAATCAATCTCTTTAGAAAAATCTTTTTTATCTCCTCCATCAGTAAAGATAAGCAGTGCTTTTTTCGTACGGTTTTTAAGAAGATTTTTTGTAACCTCTAAAGGAGCCATCATATCGGTTCCCTTTAAAGAGATATAGTCAAGTCCCATATGCTTAACCAAATATCTCAAAGATGCATAGTCACTTGTCAAAGGTGCCACAAGAAAAGCGCGAGAGCTAAAACCTATTACTGCAATGCGAGTATCTTTTAAATTTTCAAGAAGATCAAAAAATTTTCTTTGAGATAGCGAAAAACGGTTAGGGTAAACATCATTTGCAAACATCGATCTTGATATATCAAATGCTACAACCAAATCAGTTGTTTCACTTTTTACCTTTATCTCACCATTGTCTATTACAGGACGAGCCAATGCTACAATTCCAAGTGCCAAACTAGCAAGCAGTAGAGCTTGACGGTTACGCCTGCTCATTCCACCACCTTTAGCAACCATCTTTTCATAAAGTTCCGGGGTAAAATAGTTTTTTAATGCATCTTTACTTTTACCTAAAAGTACCCACAACAGTGGAATCAAAAGCAGTAAAAACAGAACATAAGGATATAAAAACTGCATCTACCAACCCCTTCTTTTTCTAACAACAACCAAAACAACCATCAACAAAAGAGCCATACTCAAAGGCCACATATAGTAGTAACTCTTTTTAACATACTTGTTTCCCTTAATATCACTCTTTTCAAGCTGATCAATCTCTTTATAAATCTCAATTAGCTTTTGTTTAGAATCAGCTTCAAAAAACTTTGCACCTGTATCTTTTGCTATTTTTTCAAGTACATAAGGATTATAATCTCCTCTTGCACCTATACCGATGGTATAGACTTTTATTCCATACTTTTTAGCAGTATTTATTGCCACTTCTAAAGGTACACTGCCGGCATTGTCCATACCATCAGTCAATAAAATAGCAATTTTATTTTTTGCTTGAGAATCTTTAAAAAGCTTGGTACTCATAAAAAGTGCTTCATACAGAGCTGTTCTTCTAGTACCGGCAATACCAACATCAACCTTTTTAAGAAGACGTAAAAGAGACTCTTTATCGTATGTCAGTGGTACTGCAACATAGGCAAAATCTGCAAATATTGTTAAACCAAGCTTATCGTGTTTTCTTGCTTTGACAAACTCTGTAACAATCTCTTTTACTATCTCAAATTTATTGCTTTGAGACATTGAGCCACTTGCATCAAGAATCAGAGATATTTCATACCCTTTATCGTTTTGAATGACAACTTCATTTTTAACTACAGGACTAGCAAGTGCAGTTACAAGTAAAAAAAAGGCTGTAAACTTAAGAAAATTAAACCAGGTTGTACGCTTTTTACTTACGTCTTTTAAGCGTTCACTTCCTGGAAACCAAATGCTTTCAAAGCGTGGTTTGCACCATCTGTTGCAGATAAAATATAGAATAAGAGTCAAAAAAGCTAAAGGCTCTTCAAAAGTAAAACCACTCATTTTATAAACCTGCCTATAAACTTTTTCATATTCAATCTATCTTGTTCACTAAGTTTTGGTACATCTTTTTTATATTTATACTTTTCTAAATCTTTTTGCAAATTTTCAAACTCTTGCAACATCTCTTGATCATCACCTATTAAAACAGGTAGATACTCATCAAATGTATATACTGCCATTTTTGAGTCTGTAAAATCTATTTTTTTAAGCTTCTCTTTTACTTCAAGTACAGGATCAAAACGTTTGCGTCGCTTAGAGCCTCTTTTATATTTAAACCAATAAACAAGTGCCAATAAAAGCAAAAAAATAGTAATAATAAGAGCTAAAAACAACCAATAGGAAGAGTCTGGAACTTCTACAGGTGGTTTAATATCTTTTAACTGAGCTAGCTCATCTTTCATTTAAGCAACTCCCTGAGTTTAATAAAAGGATCCTCATTAGTATAAATTTTTACAAAAGGGATGCGATTTTTTTTAAAGTGAGTAAATAGTTCAGTATCGTGTCTTTCAAGCTCCTCTTTAAAAGATAAAATAACACTATCATCAATATCTAAACTATTATGACTCTTGCTGACTGGATCGATTAGATCATATTCACCAAACAGTTTTGGATCCTCTTCAAAACGATCTCGTACAATTACAGCATAAACTTCATGTTTTCTTGCAAGCAAGCTAAAATCAGGCAAATCATAAAAATCTCCAAGAAGTAAAACAATAGATCGTTGTTTTATAGCATTTAATAGATAGTTAGAGAGTTCATTAAAATCAGCACTACGACCAATTACATCTAAATTTAAAGCATACTCAAGTGTTTCATAAACACTGTTTGCTGATTTAGTAGGTTTGAAAAATCGATCTAAGTTCTCATCAAAAAATATTGTTGTAACTCTATCTGAATTTTTTATGGCAGAAAAACTAAGCAAAGCCATGACTTCTGCCATAACTTCCTGTTTTTGTCTTTGTGAACCAAAATAGATACTACCACTTGAAATAAAACATATAACAATATTAAGTTCACGCTCTTCATTAAAGACATTGACATAAGGCTTTTGTTCTCTGGCTGTTACATTCCAGTTAATTTTTCGTACGTCATCTCCATATGCATACTCTTTCAACTCACGAAAGTCTATGCCATTCCCCTGAAAGACTGATACATTATTACCAATATTTTGACCAAAAAGCCTTCGTTTTGTCTTGATTAAGAGCTCTTTTACCTTCTGTTTCATGGTAAACGTACAGCCTTTTGAACAGCTTTTATGATGGTCTCACTTGTAATGCCTTCTGCTTCAGCTTTATAGTTCAAAATGATTCGGTGACGCAAAACGCTTTCAAGTACTTCAGCTATATCAACAGGACTGACATAATCTTTACCTCGTATAAGTGCAACAGCACGACTTGCACGATAGAGATCTATAGAAGCACGTGGACTTGCACCAAACTCTATATACCCAGCCATATCATTTAAACCATACTCACTAGGAAAACGTGTAGCAAATATGAGTTTTAGCATATACTTTTGCACAGCATCATCTACATGTATATTATCAAGCTCTTTTTGCATATTTTCTATATCTTCTTTACTAGCTACTTGAGAAATTTCACCAAAACCTTTTTTTGCTACTCGGCTTACAATCTCAAACTCTTCATCAATAGAGTTATACCCTACATTGACTTTGAGCATAAAACGATCAAGCTGTGCTTCAGGCAAACGGTAAGTACCCTCTTGTTCTACAGGGTTTTGCGTAGCCATTACTAAAAATGGACGCTCTACTTTAATAGAACTGTCAGCAATAGTAACTTGCTTCTCTTGCATTACCTCTAACAGTGCAGACTGCACCTTTGCAGGAGCACGGTTTATCTCATCAGCCAAAAGCAAATTTGTAAATATAGGTCCTCTTTTAACCTTAAACTCTCCACTCTTTTGATCATAAATTTCAGTACCTGTTATATCACTTGGAAGAAGGTCTGGAGTAAATTGAACTCTTTTAAAGTTCAAGCCAAGAGCCTTAGACAATGCATTAACTGCTGTTGTCTTAGCAAGTCCAGGCACTCCTTCTACCAAAAGATGCCCTTCACATATAAGTGCAATAAGCATTGCATCAACCAAATGTTCATGACCTACAATAACTTTACCAACCTCTTTTTTTATATCTTCTATTATCTGATTCATAGATTTCCTTTAAAATATTTATAAATTGATACACTGAATTTTTTTGTATGAAATTATAGTAGTCTATTGTAAAACCATAACTAATTAAAAGTAAATGAAAGGTAAACAAAGAGAGAGCCAAAAGTTTTAATATTACTAAACTTTTGGCTTTTCTGAAATAGCTTTAAAGCTTTTTTCCACATTTTCAGGATCAAAATAGATAGATTGAGAAGGAAATGCAAACTCAAGGTTATTTCTTTCTAAAATCTCCCATATTTTAAGTAAAACATCCTGTTTAATTTCAAGCCACTCTTTCCAAACAACAGTTTTTGAAAAAGTATAGATCAAAATATTTATAGAAGAGTCAGCAAATTCATCTAAATAGACTAATAGCGTTGTTTTTATACCATATTTGTCTTCTATGGAAACAAGTTTTTTCTCACGTTTAGATTTTACAATTACCTTTTTATCAACTCTTTTTGGAGTTGCAATTCCAGGATGAGATTCAAGCATGGCCGCTATTTCATCAATAGCTTTCATTACACTCTCACGGCTTGCTCCATAACTGACACCAATGTGCATCTTAATGCGTCTACCAACACTTCTTTTGCTCCAATTTTTGATATATGAGTTTGCAAGGTTGGCATTTGGTACAGTTATAAGTGCATTGTCAAATGTTCTTATCATTGTACTGATAAACCCTATCTCAACAACAGTACCTTCTACATCTTTTGTCTCTATCCAATCACCTTGAGAAAATGAGTTGTCAAAAATTATCTTTAAAAGTCCAAAGAAGTTACTTAATGTATTTTGAGCAGCTAACGCTACAGCCAAACCTCCAATACCTAAAGAGGCAAGAAGACCGGTTATGTTAACTCCCATACGCACAAGAAGCATAAAACCAGCAATTATAACTATTGTTACTTTTACTATAGAAAGAATTAAATTTACAAGCTCCTGCCGTAAATGTCTGTTTTTTAGTTCATCTTTTTTAAAAAGGTACTCTGTAAAAATAGAATCTACAAGAATTAAAAGAATATAGACAATAATTCCTAAATAAAGGGCATATAAAAAGAGAATAAGTTTTTCTGGCAATGCAGATGGATATAACAGTACTTCAAGCCCAAGCTCAAAACCAAAAGCAATAACTAAAATTAGAAAAGGACGACGAATACCATTTAAATTAGCCAATAAAAGGTCATCTACTGCATCCTCTTTTTTAATTATCTGTTTTTTTAAAAATGCATAAATGCGATAATATATAAGGTAACTTGCACTCCAAGCAAAAAGCATAATAAGAACAAAAAGTACAAGTCGACCCATATCAAGATGTATATATCTAAGTGTTGTATTGATTTTAGCAAAAGAGCTGATTGAGTTTATATTATCAATCATAGAGTTAAGATTTAGAATTGCTGTTAAAGAGCGATATTTAAGAAGTGTTGGATTGGACAAAAGATAGTCTAAAAAATCTTGATAAAAATCTACCTGCACACGAAGTTCGAGATAGTTTGAAACAATTTGCTGTGATATTTGATTGTTATCATTTTTAGATAACTCATAAAACTTTTTAAAAGTGCTAATATCAATAGTTTTAAGCCAATCTCTCTCTTTTTTTATAATTGATTCAATTGCTTTAGCATCTAATTTTGTCCAGTTTTCTGCCAAATTTACAAAAAAGTTGTAAATATGCTCCTTTGTCTGTAGTGTAGCAAGAGCTATTTTATCTCTTGTAACAGCAACTTTATATCCATATTTACTATTTACAGTAATCCTTGTCTTCAACTTAGCTCGAATTGAGTCAACCTCAGAAGAGTTATAATATGGATTATTTCTACTTTTAACCTCATAAGGTTTCTCTTTAATCAAAGCTATGAGTTCATTAAATTTTTGAACACGTTTATCGATCAGTTTTGTTACATCCTCTTCTGAAGTCTGCATTTTTGTTTCATTTTTGGTAATATTGGAATCTTTTATGGGTTCTAAAACTTTGGATTCAACTATTTTATGAGCATACAGCTCGTTTTGTATATCTATAAAAGTCTGCCAAAATGAACTTGATGCTAATAGACAAGTAACTAGTAAAAATGGAAACAGCAGATTTATTTTTTTCATCAAATATTAACTACCATTTTAATCAAAAATAACTGTTTTGTTTGCATAAACAAAAATCTTATCTTCAAGAGCAAGTTTAAGCGCTTTTGAAAGTACAATTTTTTCTACATCTCTACCTGCTCGTTGCATCTGTTTCCAATCCATCGTATGATTAATTGGAATTGTATCTTGTGCAATAATAGGCCCTTCATCTAGATTATTGTTAACAAAGTGTGCCGTCGCTCCAATGATTTTTACACCACGATCATAGGCTTGTTTATATGGATTTGCACCTATAAATGCAGGTAAGAAAGAGTGATGAATATTTATTATACGCTCTTCATAGGCTGATACAAACTCAGGTGTAAGAATTCTCATATACTTAGCTAAAACTATATAGTCAATATCACCAAACTGCTCAAGAGCTTCAAGAATTTTAGCTTCATGCTCTGCACGTTGCAAACCTTCATGACTAACACATACATATGGAATATCAAACTTTTCTACTAAAGATCTAAGAGAGTCATAGTTAGAAATAACACCTAAAATTTCAGCTTCTAATTCATTAGCTTCATGGCGTATTAAAATATCTCCTAAACAGTGACTCTCTTTAGTAGCCATCAATACTATACGTTTTGGTCTAGGCTCAATAAGACGTATATTTGCCTTATTAGGCAAATAGTTTTCCAGCTCCTTTTTTAATGCATCAGGATCAAATTTTCCACTAACTTCACTACGCATAAAAAATTTACCATTTTGAGCATCAACAAACTCTCTGTTATTCTCTACATTGAGTCCAAAATCATAAAATGTTTTACTTATTTTATATACAAGACCTTTTTCATCTTTACAATCTATAAGCACACGATAATACTTGGTCATTTAAGCCCTTTATTCTATATGTTTCAAGTTTAGTAATTATACAATATACCTATTAATACTTCTCATAACTTTTTATTTTTAAATTTAGGTGATTTTACAAGAAAGTTCTATTTTTTGTAGATAATTTTCAATTTTTATAAGAGATACTATTTATAATAGCACTAAACGCTTTATTGTTCAGTGCTATTATAAAAATCAAACTGTAGAGATATCAATATCTTCTCCAACTTTTTCAGATAATTGGTCCATTAATGAGAATAACTCTTCACTATACTTTTCTGCTTCTTTGAATCTATCAATAATAGTATCTTTGTTCTCTAGATTTAGTGTATTTTCACCATCTTTAATTAACTCAAGGTTTTTATCTATAAATTCATGAAACTTTTTATGTGCATCACCCATTTTTCTAAAAATATCAAGATTTCCAAAAAGCTCTTTTCCTTTTCCATGATACCACTTTCCAAAGTCGCATGTTTCATAATTTGTATGCAATATTTCATCTGCAACACTTCCATTAACAACTGCAGAGTATGCTCTTGATTTAAACATAATATGGTTTATTTTAAAGACTTCCATAAATATTGAAAAGCTTCCTTTATTGGACTCTTTTGCAACAGATAGAAGATTTGAGTTAAATTCATTCATAGTTTCTGCAAAATTTTTCATTGTATTACTAGATTTTTCTGCTACTTTATTAATATTTTCTGCATTAGTCTGAATATTTGATGATTGCTGTTGTAATGATTTAATAGTTATAGTTATTTCGCCAGTTGCCTTTTGTGTTCTCTCAGCCAAATTTCTTACTTCATCAGCAACAACAGCAAAACCACGGCCATGCTCACCAGCTCTTGCTGCTTCTATAGCTGCATTAAGTGCAAGAAGATTCGTCTGATCTGCAATATCTTTAATTAAAACAACAACCGAGTTTATTTGATTTACATTTGAGTTTAAATTGTCTATGGCTTCAGTTGTATCTTGAACCAATACACTAAGATTCTCTATATCTTCATTTGCCTCTTTTACTGCATTTAAAGTTTCTGTAGATGTTTTATATGCTTCACCTGTTTTTGTAGAAGAGAGCCTTACTACCTCATCAAGTTTTAAAACATCATTGGTAATATATCTCATACTACCTTTTAAACCATCATTAATTTTTGAAAACTCTGTAGATAAAATCCCCATAGTCTGGTACTTGGCATTAGCTTTTAAAGCTTCAATAGCTTTTTGAATAGCTTCCAAACTATCTTTAAACTCTCCATGCAATCCACTTGAAAAGAGATTTCTTTCATAATCTCCATTACTGACTGCCTGTATGGTATATTTAGTCTCCCTTAAAATAACTTCCATCTGATCAAGAGCATTATTTAGATGCCAAGCTACTCTCTCTAGTTTTGTCTCATTTTTATCTAATTTAACTCTATCGGTCAATTTACCTTCAGAAACATTTTTTAGAACATAGTCTATTTGGTTTAATAGTTCTGAACTATCATCATTTTTAGAATTTTCAATTGGTACAAAATAGAGAATAACAGACAATAAAAATATTACTGCTGCTGCAATATACTCAGTAATGTATACTAAATAGAGCGCACTTAATACTGCAATAGCTAAAAATGATATTACCTTTACATTTTTCATAGCTTGGCTCCCATTTGAAGACTCATTACCAATGTGTTATAAGATATCTTATGCTCTTTTAAAAAATTTTGCAGAAGCTTTAAGGATGCATCCATTCCACCCTTTCTCTCTTCATCAACAAGTAATCTATAAATTGGTTCAATCTGTTCTATTGCTGATCTTGGTGGCTTTCTTCTAAAAGAGGTATATCCAATAATATTACCACTACTATCATAATCTGGTGTTATATATGCAAAAACCCAGTAAAAACCACCATCTTTTCTCAAATTCTTTACAAATCCAAAAAACTCTTTCCCATTTTGAATTAAATCCCAAGCTAACTTAAATGCTATTCTTGGCATATGAGGATGCCTAATTAAATTATGATTTGCCCCCATCAACTCTTCATGGGTATAACCTGCCATCTCCATAAATACTTCATTAAAGTATGTGATATAACCTTTTTTATCTGTTTTCGATACAATAAAATCGTTATCATCCATAATCTTTTCATTTGATGTAATATTTTTAGGAGCATCAAGTTTGCTCAGTCTCCTTCTTTTTGACTCCATATCTGCACCCTTTCTTTTAAGACTTAACAATTACAGCAATTTTCCCACTCCAACTCCATTAGCAACACTGTAATTTTAATTTTAAATAAAATAAAAATACTAGCACTAATAGTTTATTATAAATGAGATAAAATTTATCTGAAATAAATGTTAATTAAATTATTTACATCAAAAACTTGTTAAGTTTTAAACTTATCTGTCTCCTCTTTTAATGAGGTAACAACATTATGTAATGTGTTTGATACCTGACTCAAGTTATTACCAACCTTTTCTGATATCTTAGCTTGCTCAATAAGCTCTTTTGAAACTTCAGTTAAAGACTTTACATTTATATCTATTTTTGTTGTCTCTTTTCTAGCATTTTCAACCTTTTCAATAGTTCTATCTAAACTTTCCATAGTATTGTTAGTCTCATCTGCTAGCCCTTGAGTTATTTCACATATTTTTACACTCTCTTGAGAATTTTCCTGAATTTGACTCTCTATTTCTATAATTCCCTGTGTAACCAAAGATATAACTGCGTCAATCTCACTTAATGATTTTTGAGTCTTTTCAGCTAATTTTCTAACTTCATCTGCTACTACAGCAAACCCACGGCCATGCTCTCCAGCTCTTGCTGCTTCTATAGCTGCATTTAGTGCAAGAAGATTTGTCTGATCTGCAATATCTTTAATAATTCCTATAATCTCTTTAATTTGTGATGAGCTTTCAGTAAGTTCAGAAGCTTTATTTGCTAAATTCATCTCTTTTGAAGAGGCTTTTTTTATCTCTTCAATAGTTCCAAGTAATGAACTAACATTTTTACTTAAGTTCTCTTGAGTATGCTTGATATCTTCGGATGTCGAGAATATACTCTCTTTAACACTCTCCAGATTTTCTTTTATATGACTTGTAAACTCATTATTTTTTTCTATTAAATTTGTCTGAGTATTAATAGTCTCTTTTATAGTTTCTGATGCTTTTTCAACATCACTTCCTACATTTGCCGATAAAGATGTAGTACTTTTCAATTTATCTACTATATTTTGAATCTTTTCAATAAATATATTCAAGTTTTCAGCTATAGCACCAGCCTCATCTTTTGAAGAAATATTGACTCTTTTTGTTAAATCCCCATCTCCTTCAGCTAAATCTTCTGTTATATCTTTCAGTGTAACCAAATCTCCTCTTAACTTTTTTACAATAAAAGCATTATAAGCAAAGATCAATACAACTATCAAAATGAAAACAATTAAAGCATATTTAAATGTATCAATCATTTGAATCATCTTCTCTTTTTCAGAAGCTAAATCTATTTTAACTCCCAGGTAACCGCCACTCTCTCCCTTTTTCCAATGAGTATGACATTTTATACAATCATTATGAACTGGTAGATTATAGTAGGCTACAACATATTTACCATCTTTTTTAAAAGCCATTCTTTCTTTATTGAATTTTAAATTTTTTGGAATTGAATAGTGGCATCTTGCACAATTTCTATCTTTTGGATGTAATTTTTTATACATACACTCTGTAATTTTTGAATCTTTAATATTTTTATAAAACCAATCACTTCTCATCCATAGACCATTTGTCTGATCAAAATATTTAATATTTGGATTAAAAAATTTTCCGTCTTTTCGTACAAAAGGTAGTCCTACACTCTTTTCACCTATTTTATACATCATAAGACCATCTCTACTGCTTGCAAAAACATCTTTGACTCCATCAATTGTTTTAAGCCCTTCTACAACTTCTTGAAATGAGTGTCTCTGACCTTTTTCAATAGAACTTTTAGAAAATGTTATATATGACTTAAGTATGTTGTTAGCATATTCATTTGCCTTTTTATCTACCAAGCTATCTGCAAAATTATTTAAATAAATCAAAATACCAAATGCTAAAACACCTAAAATAACTAAAGGTATAACAATAATTTTAAAAAATAGTGCTGATTTAAGAAAATCTTTCATAACTTATATCCTCCTATAATACATTTATAACTTCTCATCACTCAAAAGAGGATGAAAAAGTTATAAAAGTTGTGTTAGCATAAAGACAGTTGTGTTAGCTGCTTTTTGCAATTCACAGTCAATGGCACAAATTAAAGATCTGTTTGTCCTTGTCAGAAGATGACCCAACAAAGCCTATCTAATTTGGGCTAGCTAACTCACCTATGAAACGCTATTGGAGAGCTTATGTTCTACCGTTCTATAGAGTTAGGAGGCTGTGAGCACAACCCAAATATCAAGCAATCAAGAAGGAGTTATGTTTTATGTACTATGTTGGCATAGATATTGCAAAGAAAAGTCATGTTGCTTGTATTATGAGAGA
>NZ_FOXB01000024.1 GCF_900115615.1 Hydrogenimonas thermophila
TATCATCAAGTACACGACCACTGCTGTGAAGCATTAGAATCAAAGGATATATGAACTCAAATGGATCGTACCCATTTGGATGTTTAGCCAAGGGAATGTTTGTATTACAAAGGTGTTCAAGATTCATACCTTTTAGGTATTCACCAAATATTGCTACACCTGCTCTTGGTGTTAATTTCTCATTTGTTGTTTCAATATCAAAGCTTAATATAGTTTGTGGCATAATTTCCTTCCGTGTTTGAAAAAGTTACACCCATTGGGTGAAAGTTTTAGGTGTAACTTTTTCGTTTGTAAATACCTAATTATAGAGCAATTTGGCTTGTTGTCTAATTTGGTATGGATTTATTGGGGGTTTTTAACTATTGACTATTTACTTTTCACTAAAAAAACCGATATTACTTTAAGCTGAAGAGTTGTACAATTGTTTTAAGAGTTGTGGTTAAGTGCAACTCAGATGCTATTACACTATACACAAGGAGTCTTGCTATGAGAAAAGGTTTCACTCTAGTCGAGTTGATCTTCGTGATCGTAATTATTGGTATTTTGGCCGCTGCAGCTATTCCAAGGTTCCAAAACCTAAAACAACATGCTGAAGCTAATAATGTTATTAAAACAGTTATGGATTCAGCATCTGCCGTTCCAGCAGCAGCAGTAAATAAAAAAGATCTGGAAAACAATAACTCATTCCAGCTTAAAGATATTCTTACACTAAAAAGTGGAAATTGGAGACTTGCTGATTCAAAAAATACTTACTACTATGTAGATAATAATGGGACTGACTATAATGTAAGTCTTATTGAATTCAATTTAACTGCACGTACTGTAACTGTAGGAATAGATTGTACTAAATTTGCAGATGAAAAAAGTCGAGAATTCTGTACAGAAGAGCTTAATGCTACTGAGTATAATCAAACTATAACATTCTAAATATTATAAAAGTTAGAGTATGAAGAGTAAAGCGTTTACAATGATTGAATTAATCTTTGTTATAGTTATTATAGGTATATTAGCTTCTGTTGCTATTCCTAAATTTAGTAATTTAACATCAAACGCTAAAATCTCTTCTGAACTGTCGACGGCTTCTGCCGTCGAAACTGCTATAGAGTCTGCACACAGTGAATGGATTGTCAGTGACTGCAATTTTAGCTGGGGAGCTGATAAAACTAGTAACTGTTCACAAAATCCAAACAGTGTTAGCAATGAATTCAACTGCTCAGCAGGATACCCTCAAAATCTTGGTGACTGTAATAATAATCCATTTAAATATATACTAAAAAATGCTGAAGCACTTAAAAATGACTGGAACTGTACTACTAAAAGTAATGGTATAGTTATTTTTCAAGGACCAGCTTCAAAAAGTAACAGTGGTGTAAAGGATGGAAATGAGATAAAACCTGATCAATGTGATTATTGGGAATATAATCGCTCAAAAGGATCTTTCAAACTTATAGATCTAAATTGTAGTTAAAAATTATTCTAACAAACTCCTAACTAATCATAAGTTTGTTATCTTATGAATAACCCAAAAAGCAAATCCTAAAATTATTGTGCTAATAATAGTAGTAATTAGAGTACCGCTTCCAGCTTCAAACATAACAGATCCTTTTAATTTGCAACATTCGTCATATTCCACATTGGCAAGAATATTCCCATTGCAAGCACTAAAACAAACCCTGCAATAGCAGCAATCATTATTGGCTCTATAAGTGTTGCAATATTTTCAACAATATAGTTAAAACGCTCCTTGTATATTTTAGTCACTTTATCAAGCATTTTTCCTAATGAACCACTCATCTCTCCAGATTTTATCATTTGAATTACCATACTCTCGCATAACTCACTTTCCGTAATACCCTCATGTAAAGATCTACCCTCTTCAACTGCTGCAGGAATTCGTTTTAAACGCTCTTGCATGTATCTATTAGTAACTACTTCTAGTGCCATATTTAGTGCATCTAAAAGAGGAATGCCTGCATCATTAAGAACTCTAAAGAGATAAAAAAAACGCCCTATCAATGCAAGGTATGTAACATCACCTATAATATAAATTTTTAACTGAAAACGATCCATTATTATTCTGAACTTGTCACTTTTATTATAAAAATACCCAATTGCTACTGCAATTAAAATAGCATTAATAATTATATATGGTCCAAAGTTTATTAGAGCATTTTCTAGCCATAAAAGAATTTTAGTAGGAATAGGAAGTTCCATATGAGAAGACTTAAAGAAAGACTCAAACTGAGGTACAACATATATAATGACTATTGTAAAAGCTATTGCCATTGCAGCCAAAGTAAATAGAGGATAGCGCGTTGCCTTTTTAAATTTTCTTCGATTATCTAAAATCTCTTGAAGAATTTCAGCAAGTTTTTTAACTGCATCTGCCAATGAACCTGTCTCTTCTCCAAGTTTAAACATTGAAACACTTAAATGACCTAACTGTTTACTATATCGTGCAGCAGAATCACTTAAACTCATACCCTTTTCCACATCTGCCAATATATGATTAAAAATCATCTTTATTTGTGGGTCATCACTGTTTTTTGCAGTCTCTTCAATTGAAACATTTAGAGGCATACCAGCATCAAGCATTGTTGCAATCTGATCAAGAGCTGCTATATATTTCTCATCATTAACTTTACCACGATTTATAGGGTTTTTCCAATATTCTATCTGTTTTTCTATTTTCATAGAAATTGGTTCTTGTATCTCTTCTATTTTTATAAGAACCCCAAGTTTCATTTCATAAAATTTTTTTACTGCTTCTATTCTATTTTCTGCTTTTACTATAGTATTGTTATGGGTTTTTCCTCGTTTATAAGAGATCCTGAAAAATTTCAAGATATATCCTTAACAACTCTTAATACTTCTTCAACTGTTGTAACACCATTTAAAGCTTTATTAATGCCATCAATTATCATAGGCTGAAAGTCATTGCTTTCAACTGCTGCTCTATATATATCAAACTTTGTTGCATTATCTGCTATTAGTTTAGAGATTAGTTCATTAATTACAAGAATTTCAGAAATCATTGTACGTCCACTATAACCAGTAAAATCACATTTCGGGCAACCTCTTCCAATATAAAATTTTGCTTTTTCAGGTACATATTTTTTTATTCTTGCATGAAGTGCACGAGGAAGCTTTGCCTCTGCTTTGCAATTAGGACAAATTGTTCTTACAAGTCTTTGCGCTACTATTCCAACAATTGCATCAGCAATCAAATATGCTTCTAGCCCCATTTGGACCATACGACCAATTGCACTTGGAGCATCATTTGTATGCAGTGTAGAAAAGACCAAGTGACCAGTAAGAGATGCTTGAGTAGCTGCATTTAATGTTTCATGGTCACGAATCTCACCAACCAGAATTACATCTGGGTCTTGACGTAAAAATGATTTTAAAGCTGTTGCAAAATTAAACCCTATCTTCTCATTTACTTGTACCTGCTGAACCAAAGGAAGCCTATATTCAATAGGATCTTCAATAGTCATAACTTTATTATCGATACTTTTTATCTCATTTAATGCTGCATACAATGTTGTAGTCTTACCACTACCTGTAGGACCAGTAACAAGAACTATGCCATATGGGGCATGTATTAAATGGTTAAATTTCTCAAGGTTTTTATTCTCAAAGCCCAACTCTTCAAGTCTAAGCAATACTTTCTCACGGTCAAGAATACGCATAACAATTGATTCACCAAAAAGAGTTGGTGTTGTTGAAAGCCTGAAGTCGTATACTCGACCTTTTACTTTTACTGAAAATCGCCCATCTTGAGGAACTCTTTTCTCTGAAATATCCAATCCTCCAAGTAGTTTTATACGCGAAGAAAGAGCAATATAAATATCTAAACCAAAAACAAAAATTTCATGTAAAACGCCATCTACCCGTATACGTACAATCATCTCATTTTCATCAGGCTCAATATGAATATCACTAGCTCGTCTATTTATAGCATCCTCTACAATAGTTTGAATTAAGCGCATTACTGCGCTCTCTTTACCCTCTTTCTTTAAACCTTCTGTTTTTAACTCTCTTTTTACCTCTTCAGCAATCAGTTTCGTTTTTTGAATTACCTCTACACGTTTAAAAATCTGCTTAATATCACCATCTAAGGCAATATATAATTTCAATGGCTTAATTGCTATATAGTTTTCTAATGCCTCCAAAGCATCATAATTAAGAGGATCAGATGTTGCGACATAAACATACTCATCATCCTCTTTGAAAGGAATAGCACTAGCATCATTAAGAAGTTTCAACGGATATTTGGAAAGAGATCCAAAATCCATTTTTACACCATAAATATCTATAAACTCAATACCAAGTTGTTTTGAAAGAATTTTTAGAAGCTCTTTACCTGTAACATAACCCTCATCTATGAGTACTTCACCCAGTTTTTTTGAAAAGCCTGATGCTTTTTGGACTGCAAGAGCATTTTGAAGTTGTTCTTCAGTAACCAGACCCTCATAAACAAGTAAATCTCCTAATCGTATCTTTTGTCGGATCATCTCATGCCCCTTTCTAACTGCATTAAAAGTTTTCTAGCCTCTTCTGAAGATTTAAAATTTAAATATACTTTTAAAATTTTTATTGCACGTTCTCTTTGCCCTAAAGCATTTACAGATTTTGCATAAAGTATCCATCCCTCTTCACGTTCACGATCAAGAGAGTTCGCTTTTTTAGCCCATTTTGCTGCATTTTTGAACTCTTTCTTATTGTAAAAAGCTCTTGCTATCATTATTGCTCTTGTAAATCCGGGGCGATGAGTATATTGACTTATCAATTCATCAATTGTAGCTTTTTTAGTTGCAATCAAGGAAGATACTCTCTTTTCATTTGGAGTAGTTTCAGTAAAATAAGTGTTTTTAACTATCTTTTTCTCTGTATCTTCTTTTGGTATTTGCTTATCTTTTTTGATAACTTTTTTTTCTTCTAATTTAGGTACATATAGACTGGAAATATTACTGGTCTTTAGACTTAATTTTTCTAAATACTCCTTTTCTTCAGTTGGTAAAAAGAAGTCTATACCTCTACTTTTAAGAACCTTACTAACTTGTTTAAAATTTTCTGGAATGAGGCAACGTAACTTAAAAAATCCATCATTGCTATCTTTAATATAACAAGAAAACCCCATCTGCTCAAACTTTTTTTTCTCTTCTTTTAAAGTATTGTAATACTTCTTTGAACTTGCAACAAACTGTATTACTTTAACACCAGAAACAAAACGCTTTTTTTTATCAGATACAGAGCTACTTTTTTTTGTGGGTTTTACCAAAGGTGGCTGCTCTATACTATTTTTTGAAACTATCTCATCTTTTTTAACTTTTTCCTCTATCTTTTTTTTCTCTTCTTTATAATCAGCACTTTTTTTTGAAGAGTCAAATGCTATCCAACCGCTCCATCCAATAGCAAATAATAAAACAATAGGGAAAATTACAAATTTAACAACTCTTTTTAGCTGATAAATCTTGCAGCGTCTGCTTAATGCATCTATATCACGCATCTAACAGTCCCCCATCTATCGCTGCCATAATCAATAAACATTTAGATACTTTTTGATACTTTTTTCTATTTTGCACGTATGCAGTATGAAGAATCAGTAGCAGATGATATATTATCTTTTTTAACTTTCTAAAATTGCCTTCACAATGTTTATAGAGTGTATGAATATATTTCTTGCTTAAATCATCTTTTATTTCAGTCAATCCCAAAGCTCCAAACGTATCTTCAATATAATAAATACACTCTTTTTTAGACAATCTACCAACTTCATATACTTTATGTGGTCTTGAACGAAAATGTGGCTCACTTAAAATCTCTTGACTCTCCATTTTATGCATAGCCAAAATAAACCAAAACGCTTTTGTATCAGCTAAAATTCGTATTGCCTCCATCATCTCTTTAGATATTAACTGTGCTTCATCGATCATAATTATATGTGGAGTCGATGCATATATATTTTTTGCCTGCTCAATCAAATTTTCAAGAACATAACCATTTGCTTTTTCTCCAGCTTTTTCTATTAAAGAAATAAGAAAGTCAACAGGTTTTATGAACGGTGCATTTATATAGATTGAAAGTAGCTTGTTTTTTAACTCATTATGCATAACATTAAGCAGCATAGTTTTTCCAACGCCTGGCTCACCAATAAGAAAAATAAGCTGCTTTGTCTCATTTTCTATTGTATTTATAATTGCTTGCTTAACATATGTTCCAGCTTGTGTTTCATAAAAGTTTAACCCCTCGCTTCTCTCCTCAAACCATAAAGAGCTTTCCAAATATTTTGTATTCATAATAATCAAAGTCCTGCTTCATCAATTGTTGGAACATTATCTTCATGTATAATTGTCGGTATAATTAAAATAAAAAGTTCACTTCTTGTTTTTGTTTTCGATGAGCTATGAAATATGCCTCCTACAATAGGAATATCGCCTAGAAGCGGTACTTTCTTGTCATCACCACCTTTTGTCTCTTGTACAAGACCACCAATCAATACTTTCTGACCATCTTTGACTTTAACAATAGATGTCAACTGTTTTACTTTCATATCTGGAGGCATCTCTCTTACTATTGACGCATCTTTAGCTGCATCAGTAGCAATCATTTCACTAGAAATTGGATTGATACGCATAATGATATCACCATTATCTGTAATTTCAGGAATAATCTGCAGTGTTAAACCTACAAATGTAGACCCAATAGAAAATGTAGATTGTGCGGATCCAGCACCTTGTGTTGTTGTTAATGTTCCTGTTTGAAATTTATAGCTAAGTGAGTTTCCTACATTTATTACAGCAGGTTGATTGTTAAGTGTCAATATTTTTGGACTTGACAATACTTTAACTTTACCATATTTTTTAAGAAAGTTAAAAAGACCGTTCATATTTAAATTGTAACCAAAAGTATATGCCATTGAAGAAGGGAAGTCTTTAACTTTGTCACCGACAATATTGCCATTAAAACTGACATCAAACTGACTCCAGTCTATACCTTTTGTATTACTGTCATTATAGGTTACTTCAATCAATTTTGCTTCAACCATAACCTGTTTATGCATTTTACGCATTAAATGTTCAATATACTCTTCAGCTTTTTTCATTCCCCTATAAGTACTACGTACAGTTACAATAGCAGCATCTTGGTTTATAAAAACCATTCCTTTTGCACCCGGAGTGTTATTTAATATATGCTCAACACCTTTTTTAAGCTCATCCCAAAATTTAAACTCATATGAAGCTGTTATACTTGTTGTATCTTTTGAAGAACCACCTCCTCCTGTACCTGTTGTACCTGTACCAGTTGTCCCCCCAGTCGCACCTGTACTGCCACTTTGAATAGTTTTAGTACTTTTAGTACTCATTTCAGATAAATTAAGATAGTCAATATTAAATGTTTTTGTTGTTTGGTAGCTAATGGTTAAAATACTTTTTTTACTATCATAATCATAAAAAAGATTATGATCATTTAAAAGAAAACTTAAAAACTCTTCAAATGTATAACCTTTAATATTTACAAAGTCAAGATGTTCATTAATTCTCTTTTTTGACTCTTTATCGCCAAAGAGAATTGTTAAATGACAATCTCTAGTTAAATCTAAAAGTACATCTTTTATGGTAATAGAGTACCTCTTTTTTTCATATGCACTCATAGAGAATAGATTATCATCACATTCTCCTGCCCAAAGAGCAGTACTTAACAATAATAAAAGAGAAGATATAAAAAATCTCATCTATCCTCTTTTTTATAAACTGTATGCCGTCTTTTTATTAGTGAAAGAGTTACTTCACGACCCCATTTTTTTAAAAAAACACGATCATCCTCTATTGCCGTAATAAGATAACCATTAATTTTTTCACCTATTTTATAAAGTTTACCGTTAATAAATGCCTTATTATTAAAAATTCCAGCTAGTATTGGTAGTCTTTCAACTTTTTTATTGATTTTCATTTTTGCTTTAATTACAGGAATATTCTTCTTTTTCATAATAAGTTTTTTTGCTTTTTGAAAAGGATTATAATGTACTGAAATAGGCAGAACATCTTTTGAGTAGATCATAACTGGTAAATACCCAAAAAATATAAAAATTACTGCTTTTTTCATTCTTTATCTCCAAAAAATGTCATCTTAGCTTTAAACTTTGTTGAGTTAATATCTGTCTTTATCTCTATAAGATCAAACCTTTGTAAAATATTCTGTTTTTCAATATTTCTTAAAAACTCCTCTATATATAAATAGTCACCTTTTCCTTCCATCTCTATCTCTTTGTTATAATAAATTGTCCCCTTATATTGTTTACCACTGTTTTCTTCTTTTATCATAACTTTATTTAGCATAATTCCTTTATTTACGGAATCTTTTAGAGTAACATCCAAAAATTGAGCAAACTTATCATCGGTTAAAAATAGAAACTTCATAGAATCCAGTTTTGTGCGCAATGCAAGTTTTTTATACTCAAGTCTTTCAATCTCCTCTGACAATTTCAATTGTCTCTTTTTCTCTTGCTTAATCTTTCTAGTTATAGCTTGAGGTGATTTATTTCTTAACTCTCTTTGTAATTTTTCAAAAATTTGTCTTTGCTTTGTTGCTTCTTTCATTATATCTTCAACAAAATAGTAGTAGTTTAATCCACTTATTAATGCAATAATTGAAATATATATAAGGTACCGTTTACCTATATCAAGAGATGAGAGTTGCTGTTCTAATTTTTCTATCTCTTCTTTAAAATTCATCTTATAATCCTTACAGTACTCTCATACACACCATTATTTAGTGAAATTTTTCCTGTTGAAACATCTTGATAGCCCTTTTTTGAAAGAGCTTCAATAAATTTAGCAATTCTCTCTCGCTGATTATATTCAGCAATAAGAGAAATTTCTACTTCATAATTACCCTTTTGAATAATTTTTGAGGTTGAAAGATTAAATTTTTGTAAAACAACTAAAATATCATTAATAAATTCTTCACGAATTAAATTCCCATGTGTCAAATCATCAAGTGCTATTAAAGTATCTTTATATACTTTTATTTCATGTACTTTTCTGTTAAGTATTTTCTTTAACTCTTCACTTCTTTGTTTATCTGCCTTTAGCTTTTTTTGTAAAGACTCTATACTCTTTTTTTGACTCTTTAACTTATGCCTTATGGCATCAGAACCATTTTTTGTTATATTTATTTGATAAATAAAATAACTATCTATTGCACCATTTATAAGAATTCCAACTATTGCAAATAGAGTAAGTTTAAAAAGTTCTAGTTTATAAATAGGCGGTTTTCGTTCATAAATAGTAAAATTAAGTCCATCATAAAGAGAATTTGCCAAATCAAGAAAATATGATGCACTTATATATGCATGTATATTGTCACCATCAATATCTTCAATTTCTATAGCTTTATATTCAATCTCTTCATAAGCCATAAAAGAGTAAAAGTGATCCAACCCTGGTATTAGCTTTCCATTAAAATCAAGCCATATTCTATCAATTCCATCTAAACCAAAAATACTTCGTTTATTGTTTACAACATGAATGATTTTTTGGATATTTGGTGTAAATATTTCTACTAAAAGATTATATATGGCTTCTTCTTCATCACTCTCATATCTACTCTCTTCAAAACCTTTTTCAAGTAAAATTTTTTTCAACTCCTCAAGATGCAAATTACTTTTTTGAGCAATCTCATTAAGTGAATCGATCTGTTTATACGCAATATATTCACCATTTTTAAATATAGAAGCTAAAGATTCATCTTCGCTAAAATATATAAAAAGATCTGTTTTATCATCAGAGATTCCACGAGTATAGAGTGACTTATATGTTAAAAAAGTAGGAACAATATAGTCAATAGTATTTATTTTTTTTGTATATTCTTTAAAACAATCATCTAATAAGTTATTTGGCACAGCCAAAACTTCAACAAGTACAGAATCACTATTTTCAATATTATGGCTTAAATAGTCTATCACATATTCAACATTTGGATCTAGTCCACCATTTTCATAAACTTTAATTTCAACTTCTATATCAAGTTGATCTTTGGAGGTTTCATTAGAAGTTTTAAATAGATAGGTATGAAGTATCTTTGAAGGAATTGTAGCACCAACAGGAAATTTTTTTGCATGCTTGGGTAGAGCTGTAGTAAACTCATGACCATCAAAAAAGAGCAGTTTTCCATCCTGCAAATATATAACTTTTTCAAGCTGCATAAAATCTCCATAACCTAATTACTTTATAGTGCTTATTGTGTTATAAGCAAAGAGTGTTCCATTTTTTATTATTGAAAAATAATAGCAGAAACTGAGGGAATTATTTGTGTTTATTTTGAAAATCTTTAATAAAATCTATTACTTTCTCTTCAGGCAAAGGTTTTCCATAATAATACCCTTGAATAATAGGATAAAAATTATTTACCATAAACTGTTTTTGCTCTTCAGTTTCAACACCTTCTGCTAAAACTCTTACTCCTAAACCCTTACCAAGTGCAACAATAGTTTTGATTATGGCAATATCTTTTTCCGAATGAGGAATATCTTTTACAAAAGTTCTGTCTATCTTCAATGTATCAATAGGTAGTTGTTTAATGTAAGATAATGATGAATGTCCTGTACCAAAATCATCCATAGCTATATTGATACCTACTTTTCTTAAACTTTGTAGAAGAGATATAGAACTTTCTATATCTTTCATAATGAAGCCTTCAGTTATTTCACACTCTATAAGAGATTCATTACAACCAGTCTTATTAAGGGCATCTTGTATTATTTCCAGTAAATTTCCCTTCTGTAGTTGTCTATTATCTATATTAATAGATATTTTGCCAAATTTATACCCTAAATCATGTAGTTTTTTTGCAAAACTCATTGCTTTAATCATAACCATTTCACCTATCTCAACAATAAGATCGCTTTGTACTGCTACAGGAAGAAATACCCCTGGAGTCACTATTTCATCACCCTTTTTCCATCTTATAAGTGCCTCAAAACCTGCTATCTCATTATTATGTGTATAGACCTGTGGCTGATAATATAGAATAAACTCATCATTTTCTAAACCTTTTCTAATACTATTTTCCATTTTTTGAAACTCTATTATTTTTGAATACATATTTTTGTTGAAAAATACAACTCTGTTTTTTCCACTCTCTTTTGCTTTATACATTGCAATATCTGCATTTCTCAATAATTCATCATAATCTTGACCATCATTAGGATACATACTTATACCAATACTACAGCCTACCATTACTTCTTCATTAGCTAGATCAAATGGTTTACTTATACTATTTTTGATTTTTTCAGCTATATGAGTAACATTTGTCTCACTTTTACAATTTACAAGCATTAAAACAAATTCATCTCCTCCAAATCTTGCCAAAGTATCTGTTTTTCTCACTTGTGAAGATATTCTATTGGCAACTTGAATAAGTAATTCATCACCAATGTTATGTCCAAATGTATCGTTTATAGTTTTGAATCCATCTAAGTCTATAAAGAGAATAGCAATAAGATGATCTTCTCTCTTTGCGCGATATATTTCAGATATACATTTGTCTTTAAACAAAGATCTATTTGCAAGCTTTGTTAGCTCATCATACATTGCTTTTTCACAAAGAGCCATCTGACTCTCTTTAAGCTCTTTATCATAAGACTCTATGGCTTCTTTTATCTTTATCAACAAAAAAAATGTTACAGTTACTATTATTAAAGTGATACTAGTAGCGTATAGTAGATTATCTTTAAAAAAAAGTGTAGAAAAAATGTATACTAGTCCTATAGCAACAATTGGAATAACAACTACCCAATCAAGAATTCTTTTTTCATTGTGTTTAATTGTCATAGCTACTTCCTTATTTCACTTATCTAACTCAATTACAACTAGCTACAGTTGCAAAACCACTCATAGGTAACACTAAAATTATTCTTGAATCACCATTGTAAGTAACATTTATCTCTAATGGACTATGCAATAAAGTATCTAACCTTGTTTCATTATTATCATCTCCATCACTCTCATTTTTATCACTATGAGGTCTTCCCAAATAATCAAAACATAATATCTTCACATTATCAGATACATTAATTGTTGTTAAATCATTAATTTTATATTTTTGAGTTTCATCTTTTGTATTATCATTATTTAAAGCATCTTTTGTTAACTTTATACAACCAACAGGGTCAGATATATAACTACCATTAAATTCAAATTTGTTATACCCTATCCCTTTAAATCTTGCCTCTTTTATCTTGCCCAAAACATAGTCAACATCTCTTTGTAAAATATTTGGTTTAAAGTAATAAACTCCTGTAGCAGCCAATATACCTATGATGACCATTACAAAAATAAGTTCAATCAAACTGAATGCTTTTTTCATGGTCGTTGTAAACTCCTACGAACTATCCTGATTTTACTATTTCCAATTTTAGGATGAGAATCATTACTTTCAACAACTGCTTCAAGTAAAATCATTCCATGTGAATCTTCATAGCCAATAGATTTATTTCTATCTCTGCAGTTACTAGGCCAATCTTTACCACCATTATCTTTCCCATTAAAAAGGAAATATTTGCTAATATTCATTTCTGCTATAAAAAGGCTATCAGGAGATATAATATTGATATTTTTAATACAACTATTATGATCATTTCTGTCAAATCCTGAAATTTCAAGTAATGCAGCCTCTGTTGCACTCTGTAAAAAGAGTTCTGCCTGCTCTTTTAAAAAAGTATCGCTATAATGTTTTGACTGCAGTGTTGCAAATTTCAAAGTCAATAAAGCAACTCCACTCATTATTAGAATAATCATAATAGCCTGCATTAACCCAAAAGCTTTACGCATTAAAATACAACCTTCTGTTTAGATATATGTACCCTACTTGTGGTTCCTCTAATATTTCTATAACTATCAATTTTAAATCTTATTGTCCTATCTACAGTAAAAGCTTCAAAGGCAGTAACATCCTGCATTAAGATTGTAACATTACCACTTCTATTTGCATCACTGCGCTTGTCCCCACAAAATGTTTCACCCTTCCAAGGTCTGTAATTAAAAAAAAGATATAGCGTATTATTATCTTTCTTTACATTTGTATTGTTTAAATCAGAACATAGACTAATATTAACATCTATTCCTCTTGCTACAGCATAAGCAGTATCTACCAAGTAGTATTTTTCATATATATAGTTCGGTTGATGACTATCTACAATAGTAATATTTCCTTCATCACTTATATTAATATCCAAAGATGCATAGCTATCATTTCCATGCCATCCGAATGAATCATTAAAATCTTGTTCAAGCGTACTTTCATCAAAGCTTCCTGCAAAAACAAGATTGACTATACCTTGAGAATATATATCTTCACTAATATTAAGTTTTTTTCTAACTATTTTACTGATTTTTGTTCCATTTGTATCTGGAGAAAATATTTTATTGTTCTCTTTATCACTTTTAGACAAATCAATAAAACAGCTATAAGATCTATGATTTAATGCTTCTCTTGCTATACCCAACCACTCTAAGACTGTATAATTTTCATTACCTGATATATCACTTAATGGTCTAAAATCAATAACATCATTATCAGGGTTATATCCTATTACGCTTGCTGGTATTCGATCATACAACAGTAAGCTTAACTGATCAGCTACCGATTGTGTATCAAGACTTAATTGAGTAATATTTTTTACTTTTTGACCTCTTATATAGATTGCCTCTACTGCTTTAAATGTACCAATTGCAAGAATAGCTGATATAGTAATAGTAATAATCAACTCGATTAGAGTAAATGCTTTACGTTTCAATGCCACTCCAATCTATTTATTTGAACATATCCCAAATTAAAAGAATGGTAATAGAAAGAGGCTATACAACCACTCCCTTTTCCAATATTTCCTTTTGCACCACTCGGATTGTATCTTACTTTAACAGTTAGATACTTTGTATTGGTGGGTGAGTTGGTTGCATTTCTATCATCATATAATCTTATATCTTCAATATTTGTTACTTTTGGATCATTAACATAACTTACATTTACATCTAATACATAATCTTCTAGTTCATTACTATTACAATATGCTATATATGAACTATTAATATCAAAACTATTAAAGTCATCTATATCATCAAATATTTCATTAACTTCGTCTATATCTAAATTGCTAGCACTTACATCATTTTCACATTTTCTTCCACCATAAAAGCCACCGATTCTGTAATGAGTAGTTGAATTGCACTCATAACTATTATTTTGACCTGTTTGCAATATATCATCATATAATGTATTACTTTCATCCCATGCTGTATATGCAGCTATGTTTATTAAAGCAATTGCATTAAACATAGCATCTTCTTTGCGTCCCTGCTCAGAACTTTTTGCTGTAACTTGAATAATTTTAGGTACAACAGTAAATGTTAAAGCTATTATTACAATAGTAAGTATTAACTCTATTAATGTTACAGCTTGTCTCATCTAAATATTTTGACTCCTCTTTTTCTTTGAGGCATACTTATATTTAAATCAAAATCACTTCCATTAAAATCACCACTTATAACCCCATTCTTAGAATCATTAGACTTATTAATATACTCATATTCAAAACAAGGATGAACAGTACAGTCACTATTATTATCAAAGCTATATGCACCACCAAAGCCATTTAAGACATACCAAAGCCATTTACTATCATTAATATCTATATGTATATAAGATTTAAATGACTCATTATAATTATGAGATATAGTAATATTAATTTTTCCCTCATTTGGCTCTTCAGAAGAGATATTAATATCAGATTTCTCACTACTTGCTAATACAGTATTTTCGTGAGCCTCTGCATTTGTAATATTTCCTTCTTTAATATCTGAATGATTTTTATTTATATACCAATTTGAACTATACTGAATAAACCCATCTAACTTGTTCTCGGAATACACTAAAACATAACCAGTATTATTAATATCTTTTTCTGTAGTTCGTATATCTTTAAACTTAATTCTACCATAGTAAAATGTTACATTCTTATCTGGCCTAGCATTTCCAAAAGTACCATTTATATCTGTTATATTTATATCTATCACACTTAACTTAAAAGGATTAATACTTTTACTATAATTTCTATCATAATTTATATAAAACCTTATATAAGTAGAACCATTATTATCTGTTGTAAAATTTTGATCTTTATAAATCATATTTATTCCTACATTTTGCAAGGTACTATTTGTACCTTTTGCATCTGTATAAATGTATAGCAAGTTAGGTAAATCAGATCTTGTATTAGTAGAGACATTTATATCTATATCTCTTGCATAGCAAGTACTGTTATAGTTCTTTGTTGTTTGATTTTCCATATTTTGTGCTGTTATATTTATATCTAATCTAGCTGACATATTCAAATCACTTGAAAAATAGGTAAAATCATCATTAAAATTATTAAGATTAGTGCTTACCTGAAAATGATGCGGGGTTATAGTCAAATTTATTTTTTCAAAACAAATATATGTTCCATTTTTATCACAATTTTGTGGTGTATCATTATTATCAACACTTGCCCAATTTTTATCTATCATATTCAAATAAACCTCTCCAATATCATTAAATTTAGCACTATTATTACTCTCTCCATTTATAAAATTTATATCTGATATATTTAAATCAGCTCCTACTTTTGGACAACTTCTATCACCATCTGAAATATTTACATCTATATGAGCACTCCCGTTATAACCATCTGGTTGTGAAGTTGTCTTGACATTTAAATCAAAACTTTCTCCCGCTTTAAGATTATTTATAATATTAGTAATTACAAATTTTTCAGGTCTTACAGCAAACTTCTCTGCTGAAGTTGTATCATTATCTTCCTCGACTAAAGGACAACTCTTATCAACATTATTTTTCCAAGCTATTTTTACGCTAACTTCTTTTGCTGCTTTTGTTACATTTATATCTGTCCAATTACTCTTACTTATTAAACTCTCATTATTGTCTGCTATAAACTCTTCCATTCTGTACCAACTGGTATAGTTAATATCATTATTATTACTATCTACCAATATCACACATACTGTCCCATTAAATTCTTTATAATCTGTTCCATTTTCATCTAAAGATGCAATAGTAAGATTAAAATCTTGATTTACTATTTTTGTAGAGATTCTTCTATCATCTTTATCTCTAAATGTATCCCAAGCATAAAATTTATATACTTTAGATTCATTTTGTTCACTACAATTCAAACAATCTCTTATACTACCATCATAATTCTTACCAGATTTCTCATTGTTGTATATCTCTGTAATCTTATCTTCATCTATATCTTGATTAAATATTTTAAATTCATCTACATATGCACCTATTGATTGATTTCCCTCATTTCCACCATAATCTGAAGCAAAAATTCTATTTAATGATATACCAGTTAAAACATAATTAATAAAATCTTTTTCATCTTTATCTATATAAACTTTAGTTTTATTTTCACCACCATCAGCCATAAATGTAACCATATGCCAACCATCACTTGGCATTGTAAAGTTTTTACAATGAGGATCTCCATTTTTATCATCTATACACCAAGCCCATCTCCAATTAGGCCAATATTTCCTTTTATATTTTTTAAAAAAGATAAAACTATCACTACTATCGAGACTTGCTCCTGCACTATCTTCTCTATCGGCTATATTGTAATACTGATTTAACCACCTTACAGAATTATCTGAGCAATCTATACTATTACCTACTATATTAAAGCAATAAGTTTCATGATTTTCATCACTCAGAGGAAACTTTATCCATACTATAACTGTATATTCTGAATCAAGTAAAATGTTATTTTGTGGAACTATATGCTTAGAGCCTATAAAATTACCTACCTTGCAAAGACCTCCACCTACTGTTATATTCTCTTCATTTCTTGCATCAAATTTACTTGTTGCATTTATATTTTTTCCAAATGTACCACTATTTTTTATCTCATATGTACTACTATCTGCATCCCATCTACACTCATCCATTTGGTAATTTACTATCGGATTAGAAAAAGTGGCAGAAGTTTCACTATTTTGACATTCATTTTTAAATAAACTATCTTCAACATAGCCCTCTATTTTAGAACTGTCACTGCTTGTTATCTTACCATCACCATCAATATCACTCACTCCATCATAATAGTTACCATCAAAATTATGATGATGACTTGCATCCCACCCATTTGCTTTTACCTCTTTATCTCCATAAAAACAATTTTCTTTTATATTTGCTGGCGTTGAAACATCTGCATCTAAGACTAATGCCCAATCTGTTGTATTTTTAATAATACAATTTTGAATAGTAATATTTTTCATATTCCATGGTAAATAAATTCCTCGTTGTCCACCATCTATTATTACTGAATCAATCAAAATTTCATTACTATTATTTGTATAAATTCCATCTCCTCCAGCAGTAATCTTACTATTTTTTATAGTAATATCAACGGTATCTCCCCAATTTAAGACAATACCATGGTCGCTACCAGAACTCGTATCGATACTTACATTATCTATTAACAAATCTCTATAAGGAGCCAGATCAATTCCTCTTACTTTACTAGTTATATTTGAATCTTTTAAACTAGAAAAGCCTCTTGCAAAACTTATGCCTGTTCCATCAGAATCTATTATAATTTTATTTAAAACATGTTCACCATCAACATCCTCAGATGTATAAATACCTTCTGTTTTACTTTTAATAATTATATTATCAAAATTTAAATCATTATTCGTTTTTTCTACATCTAGCCCTCTTGCATTATTAGAGGTCAAATTTAAATTGGTAAAATCAAGTCCACCTTGTCCAACATAAATAGAAGTATCATATGAAACTATTGTAATATTATCAAATATATGTTCACCAGTAGTATTAAATGGTAAGTCTATTCCTTTACCAGAATTTGATGTAATATTTAGATTCTTAAATGTCTGTTTTGAACCATGATCTATTTGAATCGCAGTAGCAGTTGATTGTATAATTAAGTCTTCAAAATTATGATCACCTGTTCCATTCCAGTCCCCATATATTCCAATATCATTTGACTCTATCTTAAAATTTTTTAATGTTATATTCTCATTTTTAATAGTTATTGCTTTACTACTGCTTTCAATAACAACATCATCTATTTCATCACCCATCCCTTCCAAAGTAATATCTTTTTTTGTTACTAAAAGTGATTTTGAAATAGTATATGTTCCTGGACAAATATTTATAGTATCACCATTAACTGCCACCTTTAATGCATCATCAATTGAACTTTTAGTTTCATCTCCAGATACACATGAATAAATAGGCAGTTTAGATACAACTATTGTTTTACCAAATAAAGCAATACAAAAAATTGACATAATAAAAAAAAATTTATTCATTGGCTTATCCTCATTTCTAATACTTACATTTTTAGCTCACTCTTATAAAAAATTTATTTAACTCCAATTTACTTTAAAAGTAAAAAAGTAGAAGCAGCAACTACTGCACTTTCACTTCGTAAAATAAGTGGTGTTTTTAACGTAAAGATTCTACTTTTATTAAATAACTCTCTCTCTTCTTCACTAAAGCCACCTTCACAACCTACCAAAATTGATTTTACCATATCTTCACATATAACATGTTTTCCACCAAAATCAAGTACAGCACTCTGAGGATATATTTTTAAATACTCATCTATAGATGAAACCAGTTCAAGTCCCATCATTTTACTTCTACCACACTGTTGACTAGAATTAATGAGTATTCTGTTAAGGCGATCAAAATCTAATTTAAAATTTTTTTGACTTCTATCACAGTAGATAAATGTAATCTTTTCAACACCCAACTCATTTAGCATCGGTAAAGTTTTTTCAACAACTTTTGGATCTACTATACACCAACCTATATGCATAGAGTTTTTTGGCATTACAACCTTCTCTTCTTTTTCCAAAAAAAGAAGCTCTGCTTCACGCCTGGTAACTCTCTCTATTGTGTAAAAGTATATAAATTGATCTTGTAGGTTTCTAAGTGCTATTCGTTCACCCTCTTTATGGCGACGAACTTTGAAGATATACTTGTAAGATTCACCCTCTATTTTTATTTTTGACAAACCTGAATCTGGATGATATAAAAATTGCATTGCAAATTACCTATCAAACTTTTTTGTCAAACAATTTACCAAAATCAATTTTTGTAGAGCAACTCTCCCACTCAAACGTCATAACCTCATCTACCACTTTTTTTAAAAACTTATACTCTCCATTATCCAAAATAAAGATATCTGCAACTTCAGAGTCCGGTTCAACCATAATGTAATATTTAACTCCATTATTCTGATATAACTCATATTTTACTGTTACATCTTTTTTTACTGTTGACTTTGACAAAACTTCAACTATCAAAAGTGGAGCTTTTGTAAAAAATTGAAAAATAGGAGTTTCACAAAATATAGCTACATCAGGTTGCACAACATTGTTTTCATCTATCTTCCAATCGATTGGAGAGATGTAAACCTCACACTCATTGCAGTTTAGATTCTCTTCTAACTCTCTTGCTATATTAAATACAGCTCTTTGATGTTTAGGGTATGGAGCAGGTGCCATATTGTAAGCTACTCCGTCTATCAACTCCCAACGACCTTCCCACTCTACATAGTCATTGTAGCTATACCTCTCTTTATATTTTATAGCTTCCATAATAGTTACTCCTTAACTTATGTCAATGTAGCAAATCCACCTATCATCAACATCCACAAAGCTTGCATTACATAATAGCGCAATACCTTTTTTCTCACATTCGCAAAACACTCCTGACCCGGACGTGATTTTTTTATAAGAAGATGACGACGAATTTCGAGTGATGACATAGCAACAAAAGCAACTATCATAGCAATTATTTTTATCGTAAAATTTAAATGATAAAATGCCATTATTGTAGCACCAGTAAAAACTATCATCGACATTAGTGTTGTCCAAGCTGTTGCTTGAATTCTCAAGTATTTTTTTAGCTTGAAATCATCTTTTTGCACTACTATCACAGCAATATTTAGTGCTATAAGAATACCCAACACCACCACAGGCCAAATGTGTAACTCAATCATTGTTTGTTCAATCGTTTCCATAAGATAGATTGTACTATAATCATTGTTAAAAAAAGGGTTTATATGACACCTATTAAAGAAGCTCTAGAACTTATTCACGCAAATGTAAAACCTGTCAAAACTGAAATTTTACCCATCGAATCAGCACTTGGAAGAGTAGCAGCTGAACATAAATTTGCACAGTTTGATCTACCAAGATTTGACAACTCCGCAATGGATGGTTACGCTGTGACAATGGCTGATGCCGGTGGAGTCATAAAATCTCAAGATACAATCTTTGCAGGCAATGAGAGCGATCTGAAGGTTACTATAGGTAATGGTGTAAAGATTATGACAGGTGCTGTAATGCCTGAAGGAGCTGATGCTGTTATACCGGTAGAAAATACGACAGAAACAGAAGATGGTATTCAACTTCCAGATACCATAAAACGTGGTGCAAACATAAGAAAAAAGGGTGAAGATATTACAAAAGGTGAGCAAATAGTCAACTTTGGTGATACGATTGACGCTTACCTTTTAACACTTTTGGCAAGTCAGGGAATTACACACATAAGAGTCTTTTGTAAACCTACAGTTACAGTCTTTGCAACTGGTCATGAACTCAAAATGCACTTTGAGAAAGTGGAAGCACACCAAATCTACAACTCAAACGCTCCTATGTTCATTGCAAGATCTAATGAGCTTGGCTGTGAAGCAAAATTTACCGGATCAACGGCAGATACAATGGAGTCTATAAAAGCACATATCTCATCTGCACTTGACTCTGATCTCATCATAACAAGCGGTGGCGTAAGCGTAGGAGATGCTGACTTTACAAAAGATGCTTTCAAAGAGTTGGGGATGGAGGTTCTTTTTAGTAAAGTAGATATTAAACCGGGAAAGCCTACCACTGTTGGACGAATTGGAAAAACATGGATTGTAAATTTACCGGGAAATCCATCTGCGGCTGCTGTGAATTTTGAGATATTTGCCCGATCTATAATTAACCGCTTACAAGGGAAAAATAGTCCTTATATAGCTCCTATTGTTACAAAACTCGCAAAAGATAGAAAGATAAAACCTGGTAAATTCAGCGTCTTAATGGGTAGATTTGATGGAGAGAAATTTGAAGTTTTAGAAAAACAAGGTCCAGGAATGGTAAGCCCTTTAAAGAGTACTGATGGTCTAATTATTGTAACACCTGAAGTTGACACTCTTAAAGAGGGTGATCTTGTTAGAGTAATACCTCTTGCCTACAACCCAACCTCTAAAGAGTCTTTAAACCTCTTTACTACAGTTTAGATATATATTCAGCTAGGGCATTGACCTGCTCTGGCGTTAAAGGTTCGACTTGCCGAGCCATCAATCCTTTAAGCGAACCTCCAAAAGTACCTTTTTGATACCCTGTTATCTTTCTAATAAGCTCACTTTTTGATTGACCGGCAATTCTGCCACTCTTTCCAAATACGCGTTTTTTACCATCTAATCCGTGACAACCTGCACATCTTGCATAGAGAGCCAAAACTTCTGCTTGACTGATCTTTATAGACTTTGTAGTATCATTGATAGAGATTTTGCCTCTATTCTCTGTACATCCACTTAAAAGTAGAACTAATGATGCTCCAATTACATAATTTAATTTTTTCATTTTGATCCTTTTAGGATCATTATACAGAAGTTTTATGCAACGAATGGGTTTACAAATCTTTTACCATCCAACAGCTCTTCAAACATTTTTGGATTCTTCCACTCTGCCTTTACCTGATCTGAAAATATTATTTTGCTCAAATCGGTAGTTCCCATCTCTTCATTATATGCATCACTGTGATCGGCTTTTGCATAGCCTGTATCTGTTTCGTGTACTATGACACTATCTATGGTAACATCAGATTCACCATTTACCATATCTGTCTGCTGTAAAACTCTGTCTATAATTAAAAAAAATGTTCTTGCAAACTGCTCGGCAGATGGATTTACAGGTAATTCAACCCATCTTTCACTCCATTTTTTCATATCGCGCAAATACTCCGGATCATCACTACTCCAAAGAGTTATGGCATGATCAAAAGCATCTATAAAATCTTTGATCATCCCTTTTGTCAATCCAAAATCGTAAACCATCTCTCCACGATCAAGCGATGGAGCCGTAAAAAAAAGTTCTACCTTATAAGAGTGTCCATGTATGCTTCTGCTACACCGTCTTGATGTGCATTTACGTACTATATGAGCATTTTCAAACTTATATAACTTTCTGATAATCATCTATTTTATTACCTTTTCTCTTCACGATTCCAAAGTCTTACATGTAATCTATCGCTATAGTTATATCCATACTTCAAACAAAACTCAGCTACCCCTAATGCATTTGATTGCAAATCGCTTATATTGTCCCCTAATGGCATACAGTATATTTCATTACTAAAACCGCTACAAATCTCTTCTATCTGAGATTGAGCATCTTTATTGATTAACTCCTGATCTAGTGTAAACTTAAAAAAAGAGTTTTTGCTCTCTTTTGCTAGCCTATTTATTGCATCAGGAACTATTCGCCTCTCCTTTGGCTCTCCACTATTTGATAACTTTACCGCCATTGCAAAAGTTACATTTTTATATGCTTGAAACTCTTTAAAAGATGGTGCTATTGTGCTATTTGTTTCAATAGTAACGCGAAAGTCATTTTCAACCAACCACTCTATCATCTCATAAAATATCTGGTTTTGAGCATATATCATTGGTTCTCCGCCTGTTAAGACAATATCAGGCTTATATGATATATTTTTCAAATAATTTTCTATAATATTGATTAAGTATTTATAATCTGCTACCTCTTCCCAACAATCTTTAAATAGTTTTTGATTGGTAGCACGCACAGTATCACACCCTAAAATACGTTTACCCTTATACCAAGACTCGCCAAAACCAGGACAACGCAAATTGCAACCACCAAAACGTAAAAATATTGAAGGGCTTCCCATATAACGCCCCTCTCCCTGCACTGAAAAAAAGTGCTCAACCAAATATAATTTCATCATCCTCCCGTCTCATAAAAAGCTCGTGTTGACTCTTCAGCATTCTCTTCACTCCACCTGTTTTTTTCAGGTTTATTTCTAAGAACTTCTCGTAATATCTCACTTGCTGCTTCAATATTACCAGCTTTAACAGCATCTCGAATACTCATCGCTTCATCAAAATAGAGGCAAGGGATCAAAAAACCTTCTGCAGTCAATCTAATACGGTTACAACTTTCACAAAAGTCATGTTTGTGAGGATCAATCAATCCAAACTTGTAGCCATCATCAGTTAAATAGTGAAAAGCTGGGCTGCTCCCCTCTCGTCCAACTTTTTGAATAGTATATTTCTCTTTTACTTTTGCTAAAATCTCTTTTCCATTTAATCCTTGCAGTCCATTTTTTGCATGAACATTTTCCATATATTCAATATATCTTATTGTCATACCACGAGCTTTGGCATACTCCATTACATCAATAATCTCATCTTCATTAATACCCTTAAGTGGAACCATATTGACCTTAACTTTTAAGCCAACTTCAAGCGCTTTCTCTACACCTTCCAAAACTTTACTCAATACATCTTTTTGTGCTATTTTAGCTGCAACATCAGGTTTAAGAGTATCTATAGAGATATTTATACGCTTTAATCCAGCGTCTTTTAAACGCTCTGCTACATTTGCTAAAAGGTATCCATTGGTAGTAAGCGCCAAGTCAATATCAGGCTTGTGATCGTGAATCATTTGAATAAAACGATCAAGATCTTCACGCAAAAGAGGTTCTCCACCTGTTATGCGGATCTTATCTACACCTTCATCAATTGCAACTCGTACAAAACTGAAAAGCTCTTCAAAACTTAAAAGATTCTCTCTTGGCACCCAAGAAAATGGCTTTTCAGGCATACAGTACTGACACCTAAAATTACACCTTTCAGTTACAGATATTCTTAAATAATTAACTTTGCGACCATGTCCGTCTATTAACATATTAACTCTTTAAAGAGAAATTTTAAGTTATTTTACTCTAAATTATAAAAAAGAAGTTTAATTGAAGAAAAAAATCCGCAGAGCTAAAGCAGCTCTACGGATTGAAGAAGATAGTTTCTTAGTGGAGTTTTCTCCAAATACTTTGCTTCCACAGGTATGCAAGAAGTGCAAAGATAAATAGATAAATCATAACCATTTTACCAACACTATCACGCTCATGTCGTTTGCTGTCACCTACATCAGCAAGATATTCAACAACCTTATCTGCAGATTCAGCAGTCACACCAACACGAGGCATAGCTGTACCGTGTAAAAGATTTTGAGGGTTTTCAATAAATGTTTTTATATAATGCTCACCACGAGATCTAATATACATAGAAAGATCAGGTGGAAGTTTACCCATATATTTTGTTAGGTAATCTTGATATTCAAGTACTTTTGCTTCATAAAGAAGCTCATCTTTTTTGAACTTAAATTTAGGTTTTTCACCAAGTTGTGTCCAATTATCATACTTCATAGCATGACAACGTCCACAAGCATTTTCAAATGCCATTTTAGGAGTAATCTCTTCTGGTTTTTTAGCAATAGATTTCAAATAAGCTACAATATCTGCAACCTCTTGATCAAGATCGCCACCAAGACCATAAAATGGTGTCATTGGGTGCATTTTACCACCAGTAAATTTATGCTCAACTTTTAAAGCATGAGCAGGATTTTTGATAAGTGCAGCTAAAAACTTCTCATCAAAAATAGCACCTGCATTACTCAAATCAGGTGGATTTACACCAAAACTTGCCGCTGCTGCCAATGGATCCATTGGTGCTGGCATTCCAGCTGCCTCTACACCGTGACATCCTATACAGCCAGCATTCATAAATGTTTCAGCACCTTTAACAGGATCACCTTTTTTGTTAAGAGGTTTTAAATCATCATAAGCAAAATGTTCACTCTCAACATGAGCATGCATAACAGAGTGAGCATAAGGCTCAACTCCCCAATATGTCAGCAGTGTAAAGAATACTACTACCGCTAAAATTTTTAATTCTTTCATTTCAGCCTCCTTACACTGCTTTTTCTTTTTTAGTAATTATTGGCAGTACTACCCATAGACCAATAAATACAACTGCCGCTATTAAACCTATTGTGCTATAAATTCCCTGTGGAGGCAATTTACCCATAACTGTCAATACAATCATATCAAGCAGTAATACCCAGAACCATATTTTAAAACTTCCTCTTCTACTTGCAGGAGCAACATTTGGACTCTTATCAAGGAATGGAAGCAAGAAGAAAATAACTTGTGCAAATCCAAATGCTACAAGACCTGGATCTTTAGGGAATGGACGTAAGATCTCATAACTCCATAAGAAGTACCACTCAGGGTAGATGTGTGGAGGTGTTTTCAAACCATCTGCTGGGTCAAAGTTAATTGGATCCATAGCAAAATTGAAGTGCCAGAATACCAAATAGAAATAGAAGATTAAGAAAATACTAACAACAAACATATCTTTACTAAGGAAATCGTTTGCAAAGCGGATAACTTTAGACTCTTTAGTATTTCCTGCAAGATATTTTTTTGCCTCTTCATCAAAATCGATCTCTTCACCATCTTGGTTGTTAACGTGTGGAATACGTAGAGTACCAAAGTGAAGACCAATCAATGCCATAATTGCCAATGGTAAAAGAAGAACGTGCAACATAAAGAATCTTGTCAAGAAAGCCTGACCTGGAACATAGTCACCACGAATCCACTCAACTAATCCATTTAGCTCTAAAGAACCTAAACTAAATAGGTTTGTAATAACCATACCAGCCCAGTAGCTCATTTGTCCCCAAGGAAGCATATAACCACTAAATGCCTCAGCAGAGAATGTAACAAATAGAAGCATACCGGAAATCCAGATCATTTCACGCCCTTTTTTATAAGAGCCATAGTAGATACCGGTAAACATGTGGATATAAATAATCAAAAAGACAACTGATGCAGCAACAGCATGCATATGTCGCCAAAGCCATCCAAACTCAACCTCTTTCATAATAGTGTAGTTAACACTATCAAATGCTGTTTCAATATTTGGCTGATAATACATTAACAGGAAAATACCTGAAACCAGTAGAATTCCGAAAGTAATAGCAAGAACCATCCCCATTGCCCAGAGGAAGTTTATGTTTTTCGGAATCCAATACTCTTCTGCCAAAACTCGGCGTAACGTCTTTATAGCAAGGCGTTGGTCGAGCCACTCTTCCAAATTTCGTGCTTTTTCAAAATGTGCCATTTACCTGCTCCTTTAGGCGATAATGCCAGCTTCTTTCATTTTTTTATACTCAGGTCCCTCTTCACCTAGAACAATTGTTGTCCCATCTAATTTAAATGGTGGAATAACCATTGGACTTGGTGGAGGAGGTGCAGTATTAATACCACTGGCATCAAATTCGCCACCGTGACAAGCACATTTAAAATCATGTTTATCTGGACGATATGCAGGAATACAACCAAGGTGAGTACAAAGACCAATACATACAAGGAAGTGATCTTCGCCTACAATAATATCTCTTTTTGTCTCTTCTTCACTCTGTTTAGCTACCATCTCTGGAGTTTTCTTAAGAATGAAAATTGGTTTTCCACGCCATTTTTCTACGTTAAGAACGTTAGGTTCTGCAGCAGAAAGGTCTACTTTTGTGAATCCTGCTGCTTTTACACTTGGAAGGGGGTCCCAAGTTTTCTTGGCTGCATAAAGCGCACCAAGACCACCAAGAGCCGCCCAACCGCCAAAGACTTTACCCATAAAGTCGCGTCGGCTGCTGTCTGCCATAGCTGATCCTTTTTTGGAAATTTTAAATCATCAAATTATAGAGCCTGCAAGGTTAATTTCTTATGAATATTACCTGATATTATCTTTAATATATGAAGAAACTTTATATAAAGTCTCCTTTTTCAAAAATTCATTTTTATTAATCAGTTTTTCTGATATTTTCTCTTTAATTAACTTATTATTAAACTCTGATACAACTGGAATATTGTAAGTTTTCATCATATTATCCCATGTATTTGATACTCCAGGCTTTTTTAAATATATAGGATTTGACCCTGCTACTAATGCTTCAAGAGCACTTTGCGGTGAAGAAGTAATAAATGTATCTGCTTTTTTTAATATTTCATCATAATCTTCTGACTCTTCTACTGTTTTAAACTTTTTAGAAAGTTCACTTCCATACTGCATAAAAAAGTAATATCCCTCTAGCAGAGTGATATCCAATCCTTCAAATGCATCACTCAATTCTAAAAGTTTTTGTTCATAATCATCATCACCCCAAAAATAGACTATACCTCCATTATGCTCTTCATTTTCATCAAAATATCTAGGATCAACAACATTAACCTGTGGGGCATCTCCTATCTCCTTCATACTGGAGAGTAATACTTCATTCTTTGATGCAAAATCATCTGGATTATCACTTATACGTATAAATTTATGAAAATAAGATGCCATATCTTCCCACATTACACGACTCTCCTCTTGAGAGTCAAAAATCAATACATCAGATGTTGTAGCTATATTCGCAATATTTCTGACAATATCAACACTTACATACTTTTTGATTCCAAACTGCTCTTTTGCATACTCACCAGCTCTAAAATCATTTGTAAGCATAGTAATCTCTACACCCATCTCTTCTAATGCATTTATAATAGGTGCACTTCGTCTTAATCTGTCAAGTCCTACACGGTGACCTGTATTTATATAGTAATAGATTTTCATTTTTTTCCTTTTTGAGCCATTTTTATGTATATGTGTAAAATCTCAATAGCTGCAGGTGTTACTCCGCTTATTTGACTTGCAGCTTGCAGTGTTGGCGGTTTAAAGCGAGTCAACTTCTCTTTTATCTCGTTGCTTAAGCCTGAAATATGATCAAATGTCATATCTTCAGGAATCTTCACCTCAAGCATCTCATGCATTTTATCTATCTGCTCTTTCTGTTTTGCAATATATTTGTCATATTTGGCATGGATCATTAACTGCTCTTTAACCTCATCAGGAAACTCTGCAACTTCTGGAATGAGCTTGCCTAGCTTATCCATTGTAAAATCAGCACGCCCTATAATTAACTTTAAAGATGTTTTGTCGGTAATCTTTTCAACACCAAGCTCTTCTAAGAGTTTTAACCCCTCTTTGCTTGGAGTTAAAAAACGCTCCTCCATAAGCTTTACCCCATCTTCAATCATTTTTTTCTTTTTAAGTAACTTAGCATAGGTAGACTCATCAATCAAACCAAACTTATGCCCATACTTCATCAATCTCAAATCAGCATTATCTTCACGCAACATAAGTCTGTACTCTGCACGAGAAGTAAACATACGGTAAGGCTCTTTTGTTCCCTTTGTAACTAAATCATCTATTAAAACACCTATATAAGCCTCATCTCTTCCAAGTATAAATGGCTCTTTCCCTAAAACTGCCAATGCTGCATTGATCCCAGCCATCAACCCTTGTGCAGCTGCTTCTTCATAACCAGTAGTTCCGTTTATTTGGCCGGCTAAGTAGAGGTTTTTAACCTTTTTAGTCTCCAATGTGTGCTTTAGCTCTGTTGGATCAACATAATCATACTCTATGGCATAACCGTAACGAACAATCTTTGCATTTTCCAAACCTTCTACACTTCTTATCATCTCTAACTGCACATCAACAGGCAGTGACGTACTCATACCGTTTATGTAATACTCTGTAGCTTCAAGTGTTTGAGGCTCTATAAAAAGATGGTGACGCTCTTTGTCTCTAAAACGGTTTATCTTATCCTCAATACTTGGACAATACCTTGGACCCACACCCTCAATCTGTCCTGAAAAGAGTGGTGCTCTATGAAAGTTTCCTTCTATAATCGAATGGGTTCTCTCATTTGTATAAGCTATATAACAAGGCAACTGTTTAGGATTAAAATTTTCTCTAGAAGTGCGAAAACTAAAAGGTTTTGGAGGTTCATCACCAGGTTGTGGCTCCATCTTTGAAAAGTCTATAGATGTTCCATCTATTCGTGCACAGGTACCAGTTTTAAGCCTACCAACATTCAATCCAAGCTTTTTTAGGTTTTCTGCCAGTGCAGTTGAACTAAACTCACCAGCTCGACCTGCATCTCTTTTTACTTCACCAATATGAATAACTCCATTTAAAAAAGTTCCTGTAGTAAGAATTACTTTCTTTGCACGAAATGTCTCTCCAAGTTCTGTCTTTATACCGATAACTTCGCCATTTTCAACCAATAGCTCATTAACCATCCCCTGCAAAATATCCAGGTTTTCTGTTCCAAGACAAACTGTTCGTGCTTCTATACGATAACGGTCCATATCGATTTGAGCACGGCTTCCACGTACAGCTGGACCTTTTGTCTCATTCAAAATTCTAAACTGCAACCCTGCTTTATCTGTCAAAAGACCCATCTCACCACCCAGAGCATCTAACTCTTTTACAAGATGCCCTTTTGCAAGTCCTCCAATTGCCGGATTACAACTAGCTGCTCCTATCTGTTCAGCTAAAATTGTAATCATCAATGTTTTCATACCCATGCGAGCAGGTGCAAGAGCTGCTTCAATTCCTGCATGCCCACCACCTACAACAATAACATCATATGTACTCATATTGCTTCCTAACACACTAAAATCTATTTTGGCTGGATTATAGCTTTTTGAGGTTAAAAAAGATATGATAATAGAAATATAAAATAGGATAAGGTTAAAGGTTGAGAGGTAAAATCATAGTCTATTCACCAGAAACTGGTATGGGTAAAATAATAACCCCCAATCATCACAAATTAAAATTTAATATTGATGAGTGGAATGATTATGACGAAATGCCTGCTGTTGGACAAGAGGTTGAGTTTGATTCCGCTGATGGAAATGCTTATAATATTCATTTATGCACGGTTCCTATAAACAAAAGAGATCAAACCAATACAAACACTAATGCAAAAACTCTTGGCAATAGTCAAAAAAAAGATACCGACAACCATCAGGCAGCCATAAAAGTAACTATAGACATTGAAAGTTGCATTGAAACACACTTTTCAGAAATTTTAAGAAAAATTGATGCTAATAGTGATCTAATTCAAAACAGTAAAAGTTTAGATTACATAAGGATCAGACGTTTTTTATTAACTGCATATAATAATCTTATTGAGATAGACTATAGTTTTGAAAACAATGAATTACTCGAAGCAAAACATAAACTTAATGATGCATACTCTCTCTACCTCTATTTTAAAAGTGAATCAGAAATAATGCAAAAAGCTTATGAAAAAATTTTCATAAGTCGTCAAACAGAGTATAAAGAGCTTTACAATAAAATGCAATTCAACAAAGCTGAAATTTTTAGACTTAAAAATAAAATAAAAGCACTTGAAACAACAATAAGTGAAAAGAATGAACAAATTTCAAAAATGTCCAGAAGAAATGATAAATATAGAGAGTTAATGAATGAAATAAAACATTTAAAAGGCACAATGGTAGATGCTATTCACAAAGTAGGAAAACTTACTGAGGAGAATGAACAATTTATAAATATGGTAGACCATTTCTATAAAGTCTACTATAAAATATTTACTGAAAAGTTTCAAGAGTTTATTGAACAATACAAACCAAAACTGGAAAAGATTCAAAACGTACTTGCTTACCAATTTGATACATTAATATGGGAAAAAGCAAATAAATCTAAAGCTATTAAAAGATTTTTCCATCAAGCTGGAATTATTGAAGAGTTCAGTGCTGTAACATTTTTAAAGTACTATATTAAAACTTTAGATGAAAAAAAATTATCTCAAAAAAATAAAAGTTTAATGGATTTATTGAAATATTTGGAAAGTCAGAAAAAAAATATTATTCTCTGTCTAGATGAAGATCTTGAATTTTTAAATATAACAAAAGAGATTGTATGCAATATGGACAGAGATACATCTATAATTACAACTACACAACCAGGTGAAGCAATAAAAAATATTAAGAAAAACAATCCTAACTTCTTTATAGTTAACCCTGAAATAAAAAGAATAAATCTAGAACAGTTACTGAGTTATGCAAGAGAGAAACTACCTGACCTTAATATTGTATTCTTCTCAAAAAAAGTCAATCATTACCAACTATCACTAGCAAAACAGTTTAATATCTCTGCAATTTTAAAAAAAACCACACAAAAAAGCAATTTAGAAAAACAGATTAAGCAACTTATAGATAATTAATATTACACAAATATGACATCTTTTGTATTATAATATTACCTTGTAATAGAAGATATTGAGGAAGTTTTTTTTATAAAATAAAGTAGTCTATAAACAATTAAGCCGTTTTATAAGAAACAACTTAAACGGCTGAAATTTTAAAAAAAAACATACCTTTTTGTTTCATTTTTAAAACACTTCAAAACTGCGAAGTGTTTTGATGATGAAACATAAGTTTCATCAATAACACTAACAAGGTATCGGCTTGTAGTTTAATAGAGCCGATATAGTTTGATTTTTGTTGTTGTGTTAGCTCTTTAACAATTCATTGTCAATGGCACAAATACAATCAAGAGGAAGTGCTATCTATTTTGTTGGTTGTGCAACAAATACTCTCTTAGGATCATAAGGTGTATTATGCACATAGATTGCATAGATAATCTGCAATAGTTTTCTTGCCGTAATAATGAGTGCT
>NZ_FOXB01000025.1 GCF_900115615.1 Hydrogenimonas thermophila
ACATAGTACATAAAACATAACTCCTTCTTGATTGCTTGATATTTGGGTTGTGCTCACAGCCTCCTAACTCTATAGAACGGTAGAACATAAGCTCTCCAATAGCGTTTCATAGGTGAGTTAGCTAGCCCAAATTAGATAGGCTTTGTTGGGTCATCTTCTGACAAGGACAAACAGATCTTTAATTTGTGCCATTGACTGTGAATTGCAAAAAGCAGCTAACACAACTGTCTTTATGCTAACACAACTTTTATAACTTTTTCATCCTCTTTTGAGTGATGAGAAGTTATAAATGTATTATAGGAGGTCAAACAATGGGTAGACAACCATTAGTTGTAGTAACAGGTTCTACTAGAGGAAGTCGAACAGCTTGGTTTATGAGTCGTTTTATGCTCTCATTGTTTGGAATTAATGCTAACTTTTTTCATCCTGATTCGTGGAATAGAGATGTTAAGATGGATGGACTTCTTATTATGGGAGGGGTTGATATTGATCCATCTGTATATGGAGGAGTAAAGCACTCATCTATTTTAAAAAGTGATGTTAGACGAGATGAGATGGAACTATTTTTACTTGAAAAAGCAGATAAAGAGAATTTGCCTGTTATGGGTATTTGCAGGGGTATGCAGATGATAAATCTGTTTTATGGAGGAACCTTGCATCAGCATATTGAAGAGTTGCCATTGGAGTATCCTCACCTTAGAACCCCTTTTCCATTGCGTAATATTACTATTGAGCCTGAAACAAAGTTACACTCTATTCTTGGAGTATCTATTATAAAAGCAAATGCATTGCATCATCAAGCTGTAAATAGAGTGGGTGAAGGATTACGTTGCGCTGCATATGACCAAAATAGAATAATACAAGCTATAGAAGGAGTGGGTGAAAAATTTATTCTTGGTTTGCAGTGGCATCCTGAATTCATTCCTTATTTATGGCATAGCAGGGCAATATTTTCAACTTTTTGTAAAATAATACGATACAATAAAGTTAAGAGAGGATAATTAAGAGTGAAAAAGTTACATTGGTTTATTTTAATTGGCTCAATTGTTGCTATATTAACCAGTATAGGATATGTGCTTTTTAACTATTTAAATAAAGAAGTATCAGTTAGAGAAGAAAAGTTTTATAGTAATGAAGCTGAAACTATTCGTAACAGTGTAATAGCAATGATTGAAGAGAAAGAGAAATCAACTCTCGCTATAGCTGTTACAATGCAGAATAATTATGTACTTATAGATTCATTTAAATCAGGTATTGTTCCAGAAGAGAGATTTAAATATATAATAAAAATGTTGAATGAAAAAACTCTTTATAAAAATGTGTGGTTTCAATTAATTGATAAAAATGGAAAATCTTTATATAGAAGTTGGACATCTAATAATTATCATATAACAAACCGAGAAGATATTAAATTACTGCTTAAAAAGCCAGAAGTGCAGTCGGGTATTAATGTAAGTGCATTTACAATTTATTTTAAAGCATTAGTACCAATTTATGATAAAGATAGACAATTTTTAGGAATTTTTGAAGTAATAACACATTTTAATTCCATAGCTCGACAGTTCCATAAAAAAGGAACACACTCTATTATATTGGCTGATAAACGTTTTAAAAATATATTGAAGTATCCTTATACAAATAAATTTATTGATGACTACTATGTTGCAAATTTTAATGCAGACTCATATTGGATTGATTATATAAAACGTAATGGTGTTGAAAACTATATTAATATTACTAGCTATCGTATAGAAACAGATCAAATGATATTAACTGTACCAATAAAAAATAGTAATGAAACTATTGGGTATTACATACTTATAAAACCAATAAGCAATATAAAAGATGCTTCCTTATCGTTTTTTATTTTCAAATTTATAACTTTAGCAGGTTCTTTAAGTGCAATACTTATGATAATAATTATTGTTTTATTATGGAGAAGAAGTGAGCAAAGAAAATACTACTATAAACATATTATTGATGCTTCTTCCAATATAATTCTTGTTTTAAATAAAAATAATAATTTAATAGATATTAATAGAAAGTTTTTTGATTATTTTAGTGATTATAAATCGTTAGAAGAGTTTAAAGCTGAGTATAAATGTATTGGAGATTTTTTTGTTAAAGAAGATGGTTTGCTTCAGAAATTTATGGATGGAAAACATTGGTTGGAGTTTTTAATAGAACATCCTACTAAAGAGTATAAAGCAAAAATTGTATATAAAGATAAAGAGTGGTACTTTAAAGTACATGCTAACAGTATTTTTAAAAGTAAAAATACTCATTATGTAGTTATTTTAAATGATGTAACTACTCTTGAAAAACAGAGAAAAAAGCTTGAAAAGGCTTCATTAACAGATCCTTTAACAGGAATTGGCAATAGAAGATATTTTAATATTAAACTAGATAATGAGATTATACGTAGTAAACGTTACTCAGTACCTCTGTCCATTATAATGTTTGATATAGATCATTTTAAAAAAGTTAATGATGAATTTGGTCATGATGTTGGCGACTCGGTATTGAAAGAGTTGGCAAGAATTATAAAAAAGAATTTAAGACAAATAGATATATTTTGTCGTGTTGGTGGTGAAGAGTTTATGATCATTTTACCTGAGACAGAAGAGAAAAATGCATACCAGATTTCTGAAAAGCTTCGTAAAATTGTTGAGTCTCATTCAAAAGAGTCCATTCCAAAAGTTACTATAAGTCTTGGGATAGCTCAATTTTTTAAGAATGATGATAAAGATAATTTGCTAAAACGAGTAGATAATGCTTTATATAAAGCAAAAGAGAATGGAAGAAATCAGAGCTGTATTGCAAAGTAATTTATAAAGTCAGGTTTTTTAATGGATTATGAGATACTAAAACCGCTGTTAATATCGCTAGTTCTTGGTTTTGCTATAGGGATGCAAAGAACATTAACCTATTTACATACTCCTGAAACAGTATTTGCAGGAAGTCGTACATTTGCATTAATAGCATTGGGCGGTTTTATTTCTGGATGGCTACAATCTTTTGTTCCTGGTTTTGTATTGGTCTCTACTGCTATATTTGCACTGCATATAGGTTTGTCATATTATATGAAAGTACAAAAAAGACAAAAACAGGGTATGACTACTCAAATTACAGCTATCATAACATTTTTTCTTGGTTTGATGATTTGGTACGATTTAGAGAATTATGCAATTTTTATAGGAGTAATAGTAATTATACTTCTTGAGATAAAGCCAAAATTACTAAAGTTTGAGTCTCATATTAGTGCATCTGACATTAATGCAGTAGTTTTACTGCTTGCTATGAGTTTTATTATCTTGCCTATATTGCCAGATGAGATGATTGGACCATATAATCTTTTTAACCCATACAAAACTTGGCTTATGGCTGTTATTATTGCTGGAATATCTTTTGTTGGCTATATTGCAATTAAGATATTTGGACAAAAACATGGAGTCTTTTTAACCGGAGCTGCCGGAGGTCTAATATCTTCTACGGCTGTAACAATCTCTCTAGCTAAAATGTTTCAAAAAAGATATGAATTAATAAACAATTATGCTGGTGGAATGGCTATAGCATGGACATTTATGTATCTGCGTGTACTATTTGAAGCTTTTATTATAAATCCTGAGTTTTCACTACGATTAGCTCCTGCATATTTGGGTGCAACAATAACTGGTTTATTGTTTAGTTACTATTTACATAAAAACTCTGATAGCACTTCTATTGATTTGGATAATTCAAATATTTCAAAAAATCCTTTACAGTTAAGTGAAGCTATAAAGTTTGGCATACTGTTTGGCATAATTTATGGAGCAATTGCTTTTGTTCAGACAAGGTATGGAAATATTGGTATCTATTTTGTCTCATTTTTTTCTGGAATTTCAGATGTTGATGCAATTACACTCTCTTTAAGTCAGCTTGCAAAAGATGGCAAAATAGATGAGTTTGCATCTATTATAGGAATTGTCATTGCCTCTGTAACCAATGCTTGCATAAAGCTTGGCATAGCATACTGGATTGGTGGAATAAAACTTGGATGGAGAATGACACAATTTATGATTTTAACACTCATTGCAATGGGTATTGGACTCTTTATAGAATATATATGATTTCTATGAGTATTTAGTTATTAAACAATTCTAATTAAAAAGTTGATTTGATTCTCATCTCTAACTTGCTATACTCTTTGATAGGGTAAATAAAAAATCAAGGATTTAATAATGGATGTACAGCATAAAGAGTTGGAAATGATGAGAGGTGAAATAGAGACAGAAATAAGGGCAATTTTCAAAGCAAATATGAAAATTTTTGACTGGGATATACCTGAAAATGATGATCGTGAGTCAGCACAGCTTATTATTAATGTAATGCAAGAGGCCATTGACAAACTTAAACAAGAGATTGAATCTGGTGAATTTGACAACTATTGAAATGAGGTAGGTGAGTTATGGATCAAAAGTATTGGACAAATGGAATAGAGACATTTAAAACTGTCTATTTTAAAAAGCATGAAAAAGATTTTTTAGAGTTGGTTGAAAAAGGTCAGAATCCAAAGGCTCTTTTTATAGGGTGTAGTGATTCACGTGTAATACCAAACTTGATAACTTCTACATCTCCTGGTGATCTTTTTGTAGTTAGAAATGTAGGCAATTTTGTTCCTCCTTTTAAACCTGATAATGACTTTCATGCTACTGCATCGGGCATAGAGTATGCAGTAAATCATTTGGAAGTTGATGAGATAATTGTTTGCGGTCATAGTGATTGTGGAGCATGCAAAGCTCTTTATGAAGATCACAGTGCTCATAAAGATGAGATGATCCATACAATAAAGTGGCTGGAGCTTGGTCAACCAGCAAAAGAGTTGGCACTTAAAAGTGTTCCAAATGATAATAGAGAAGAACTTCTTGAGGCAACAGAAAAGTTTTCTATCATTTATCAACTTCAAAATCTTTTAACATATCCTAGTGTTAAAAAGAGAGTAGACCAAGGCAAACTACATCTTCATGGGTGGTACTATCGCATAGATAGTGGTGAGGTAGAGTATTATGATCCTGACGATAAACAGTTTTATCCTTTATTGAAAGATGAATGTTAATGAAGATTGTTGTAGTGGGTGCCGGCGGTGTTGGTGGTTTTCTTGCTGCAATGCTGGCACGTTTGGGTAAAGATGTCTATCTTGTTGCACGTGGAAAACAGCTTGAAGCGATATCTGAAAATGGTATATGCGTTGAGTTAAATGGAGAGTCTATTTGTTGTAAACCAAAGATGGTTTCTGATGATCCATCCAATTTTAAAATTGATGCAGATGTCGTACTCTTTTGTACAAAAGGTTATGATCTGAAGTCAGCTGCCGAACTGGTTTCTCCTGTAGTTTCAGAAAATACACTTTTAGTGCCATTGGGAAATGGTGTTGGAAATGACAAAGTTTTGAAGCAACACTTTAACAGTAGTCTTGTAGCAAATGGAGCAATTTACATCGTTTCACACATTAAAGAGCCAGGAGTTATAACTGTCAAAGGAAAAGGGGCATTTGTTGTAATTGGCAAAGATAAAGAGGTTTCTGATCCTGTTAAGAAGCTTGGTGAGTTATTAAAACAAGCTGGAATAAAGACAAAAGTAAGTAATTCAATTACAACTGATGTTTGGAAAAAGTATCTTCTTATATCGGCAATGGCAACATTGACTAGCTGTTTTGATGAGCCTATGGGGGCTGTTGTTGAAAAGCATTCTAAACAACTTGATGCAATTTTACAGGAGATTCTGAAAGTTGGGCAGGCTGAAGGTGCTAAGCTTAACTTTGAAGATATTGAAAATGTAATTAACCAAGTTAAAAAAGTACCTTACGATTCACCAACTTCAATGTGGTTAGATTTTAAAGCTGGAAGAGAAACAGAGTTGGAGCAGTTAAGCGGATATATTGTAAAAAAAGCTGAAGAACATAATATTGAGGTGCCTGTAATGTCATGCTGTTATGAAAAATTAAAATGTAACATTTATAGAGAATATAGTTATTAGTATATAGATAATATATAAGTTGAAGATACTATAGTTGAAAGATAAAAGAGTGAAAAGCTTAAAGGTAGTTTTAAAATTAAGAAGTTATTTATCGTACACTTGTTATTATTTTGCTAACACACCCCCTCCACCTCTTAACAATGTGCCAACGAGGGGGTTTTCTTAATGAATGACTTTTCTAATAAGCTCCAAGTTATAAAAAATCAAGTAAATAGTTACAATAAACCGCATAAATCTTTTAATGAACAGATAGCCTTACTTAAATCAAGAAATTTGATAATTACAAATGAAAACTATGCACTCTTAAAACTGAAACATATAGGTTACTATAGACTTAGTGCATATTTTTTGCCACTACAATATAAAAAAGATTCAGAGCAAAGAGATAAATTTTTACCTAATACAACTTTTGAAGATATTTTAGAACTATATTTTTTTGATACTAAATTAAGAAGATTAATTTTTGAGGCAATAGAACGAATTGAGATCTATCTTCGTACTCAAATTGCATATTGGCATTCATCCAAATATGGAGCATTTGGTTATCTTAATAAAGAAAGTCTAAAATGTAATAATAATTTTTTTGAGCAGTTAATAGAGTCAATAACAAAAGAAAAAGAGCGTTCAAGGGAAAGTTTTATTAATCACTTTAAAGAGAAATACAATAGTATAGACTTACCTATATGGGCAGTAGTTGAAGTTATATCTATGAGTACACTTTCAAAACTATATGCGAGTTTAAAAACAGAGGAGCAACAAAAAATAGTTGCTCCTTTTAAAGGAATTAGTAAAGATGTTTTTCATAACTGGTTTCATTCTTTAACCGTTGTGCGTAATATATGTGCTCATCATGCAAGATTATGGAATAAAACATTAGGTATAAAGTTTGAAGTACCTAGGAAAAAAGATATATTTAGAAAAATGGGTAGTTCAAATGCAAAAGTATTTTTTGCATTAAGTGTAATAGTATTTATTCTTGAGAGTATAGGTGAAGAATTAGATTTTAAAAATGAGATAAAAAATCTTTTGCATTTGTACCCAAATATTGATTTAAAAGCTATGGGTTTTATAGAGAATTGGGAAAAGCTGGAAATATGGGATGTGTATTAGATAATATTAAAAACTAAAAAGAGGCTTTTAGTTGTTCCATAGCTTTTTGAAGTATAGCCCGTGGACAGCCTACATTTAGCCTCATAAAACCGCTACCTTCCTTACCGAAGGTAACGCCTCTGTTTAGACCAAGTTTTGCTTTTTCTATAAAAAATTTCTCTAACTCATCATCGTTCATATTCATATTTTTGCAATCAAGCCACATTAGATATGTCGCTTCCGATTTTACTGGGTGTATGAGAACAATCTCATTTTGCAAAAATGTTGTGACATAGTCAATATTGCCTTGAAGATATTTTAAAAGTTCATTTAGCCACTCTTTCCCACCTTCACCTTCATAGGCAGATATCAGTGCTTCTATGCCAAACAGGTTTCCTATGGTCATATCATATTTGCGAAGTTCTATCTCAAAATGTCTTCTGATGGAGTCATTACTTATAATTGCATATGCAGTATTCAAGCCTGCTATATTAAATGTTTTAGATGGAGCATTTAGAGTAATGGTTATATTGGCAATATCTGAAGAGATAGAGGCTGTTGGAATGTGCCTATTGGGTTTGTAAACTATATCTGCGTGTATTTCGTCACTTATGATTAAGCAATTTTCTTCTAAGCAGATTTGTGCCATTCTGCTCAACTCTTCCTCTTTCCAGACCCGCCCTACAGGGTTGTGAGGTGAACATAGAATAAAGAGCTTTGCCTCTTTTGCTTTTGCTCTAAAGTCATCAAAGTCAATGGTATATCTTCCATCTTCATAATGCAGTGGGTTTTCTAGCAATACTCTTTTATGATTTTTTGCAAGCCTGAAAAATGGGTGGTAAACAGGAGGTTGAATGATAATAGCATCTCCAGGTTTACCTAATGCGGTAACAAGAAAGTTTAGTGCCGGGACAACTCCTGGAATAGGTGTTATATGCTCTCTTTTAATACTCCAGTTATGTTGTTGAAACATCCAACCTATGATCGCTTCAAAAAATCTGTCTGGGTAGATCGTATAGCCATAAATAGGGTGACTAGCTCTCTTTTTTAAACTATTAACTACACACTCAGGAGATGGTAGATCCATATCTGCTACCCAAAGTGGCAAAACATCTTCTTTTCCAAATTTAGATCTTCTTTCTTCATATTTGACACTGTAAGTTTCACTTCTATCGTAAATATTGTCAAAAATACTCATATCTTCTCCCATATACTCATTTGAGCTACACTATGCTGAAACTTTCGTGCTGTTTCACGGATGACAAACTCTATATCTCTTGTTTCAATAAGTTTAAATGAGTCTTTAAGATGACTTTTTAATCCATCTATAGATTTTACAGGTTCACCATCTTGTTTAAAACCACCAAGCCACTTTTGTTTTGGTGTAAACTCTTCTAGCCACGTGTATGGTGATGTTAAAATAAGCATACCGCCACTGTTAATACGTTTGCCAATATCATTTAAAAATTTGGCTGGATCATATAGACGATCAATGAGATTACCTGCAAAAACAAGGTCGTAACCAGTAAATATGGGTTTAAGATTACAAGCATCAGCCTGCCAAAACTCTACTCTATCTACAACTTTTGCTAGTCTTTTTGGCAATGTAGCCTCTTTATATTCAACCAACTCTCCTTCAGTTGTAATTGTATAGCGAATAGATCCATCTTTTCGCATTCTTTCAGCCATTTCAATAAAGCGGGCAGAAAAGTCTAAACCTGTAACACTCTCAAATGATGTTGCCAACTCAAGTGTGCTTCGTCCTATTGCACATCCTACATCCAGTGCTTTTTTACGAGGTTTTCCCTCTGTTACTTCTATACAAATTTTTGCACAACGTTTTGGATAGTTTTCTATGCCAAAGTATCTATCACCCCATCCAAATTCACAATATTGACTTACCTGAGTATCACTCTCATAACCTGATGAGTTTATTTTTTCTTTGTAACTGCTTTCAACATATCTAAATCCTGCGTGCTGAAAGAAGTGTCGTCTAAAAGCGTAACGGGAAGATGCCAATATCTCATTTCCGGTACTTATGAAAGAGCCACCTTTGATGAGGTTATGACGATTATCAAATGTTGGTGTTGAGAAGTCATCATAAATTGGATGTATCTTAAACCCGTTAAAAGGATAGATTGGAGTTTCAGTCCATTGCCATACATTACCGATGACATCATAAAAATTTCCAAAAGAAAATTGTGTAACAGGGCAGGCTGAAGCGTAGTGTTCTAGGTTTATGTTTGCAGGAGCTTTTTCATCCCATTTTGAGACATCAGGAACATTGCAATACTCTTTTAGTCTATACCACTCATCCTCTACTGGAAGGCGAATCGGTTTTCCTTTTTTTGCACTAAGCCAGTTGCAAAAAGCTTTTGCTTCGTGGTAGTTTACATCAACAGGCCAATCAAGCGGCATATCTACTATCTCTGTCAATGTACGGTAGCGGTACTCATTTTTAAAAGGTATCCAAAAGATTGGATGTTTCGCTTTTTTAAAATTTCGCCAAGCCAATCCTTCCTCTTCCCACCAAAGATCATTTTCATATCCGCCATCTTTGACAAACTCCATAAACTCACCATTGCTTACCAGATATTTTGAAGCTTTAAAATCTGGAATGACTGTTTTATGTTTACCATACTCATTATCCCAGCCATAGTAGTCATCACTCTTATATTTTCCTATCTCAATCTCTCCACCGGGAACAAAGAGTAGTTCATTTTCAGGTGCTTTGCCACTTACATTGCATTTAGACCATTCAGGTTGTGGCAAAACTAGAGATATGTCAGTTTGTCTAATAAGTACAGAAGAGGTTTCTATGTGGATTCGTTCGTGTTCTATTCCCATTAAGATGATCCACCAAGGTGAATCCCAAGTTATAGGAAGCTCTAGTGGTAAAGTATTGATCAGGTTATCGACAACTTCTCTTACTCTGTTGCGGTATAAGCGTGTCTCTTCTACACTTGGCCATTCATAGTGATCATCATTCAGATCATCCCAACTCATCTCATCTACACCTATGGCAAATATTGATTCCATTTTGGCATTTATGCGGGTATCGATGATTTTAGAAAGTATAAGTTTATTGATAAAAAATACAGCAGTATGCCCAAAGTAAAATATGTGTGGGTGTCTTAAAGGTTCAGGTCGGTTATAAAATGCTTCATCATTTCTTAGCATTGAAAAGAGAGATTCAAATGTATCAAATGTTCTATGAAATGATTTTTTTATTAATTGACGTAAATTTTCAGGATTTTTCTGTTTCAAAAGCAGGGGTCTTAGCAATATTTTATTCAAAGCTTAAGCCTTTTTTAAGTTAATGTTAACATTAAAGGGGTTAAAATGGTTATTTTAACAAAATAAAAAGGGGAAAAATTAATATGTTGCGAATTATAGTGATTTTAGCTCTATTTTTAACTATTCCTTTAACCGCAAAAATTGCTCCGAAACGACCAAGTGATGTATATGCTTATGCAATGCTTCTGAAAAAAGAGGTTGAATATTTAAGAAAAAAAGCTGGAATAGATAGCCCTTTTCCTGTTGTAACTATAGATAGAAACAAACAGCCTCGACATGTTATTCAAAAGGCACTTGAAATTCTTTCAAAAATAAATAGATATAGATTAAATAATAATTATGGAGCTATTACTATTCCTCCATATCCTCCTCGTGAAATTACTCCACAGGATGTTTATGATATTGTTAGACGTCTTGATGGTGAAGTTCGTATATTTATAGATAATAATAAATTTTTGGAAAGATTGAAAGTAGAACATTTTGAAGGTAAAACACCTAGTGATGTATATATGCTTTTATGGTCTATTTCACTTGGATTTGATGCTTTACTGGGAATTCACGGATATACACCTACAGATGTTTATGCTCTTAGTGAAAAAGTTGTGAGAATTTCACAGTTTCTTCGTCATTCTCAAAATATTTATGATAATGTTAAAAAGCCCAAAAAAAAGGAAAATATGCATCCAAATCATGCTCTATATACATCAATTAATTTTCTAAAAAAAATAGCTGAAGGTGAAAAGCGTCTTTGGATAGAGCCTGCTGATATTCCTAATACTCCTCATCGAGTTATTACTCCTACTGAAGTATATGATGCTTTACAATATAACATAGCTGAGTTGCAACGTATAAAGTATAGATTGGGGTTAGAGAGATATTTTGAAACATATAAACCAAAAGAGAAAAAAACCCCTTCTGATGTTGTCCAAAATATTGAATATGCTTTAGCCTTATTACCAGATTTTAGTTTTAAAAGAAAACTTGTGCAGTATCCTGTATCTTCACTTAAAAAGACTCCAAATCAGGTATATGCAGTTACTGAAGAGATTTTGCGAAAACTATATAAACTTAAAACTCTTAGAGGAATACAGCAAGTACCTAAAAATCCACCTGAAATTGGAGGACTTAAACCAATACATGCTTATCAAAAAGGTATTGAAGCAATAGAAAAGGCTCAAAGATTGAAAATTCAGATGGGTTTTTATCCATCTCAGGTTCCTACCGCCCCTTATAGACCTATTACACCAAGTGAAGTATATGAGCTTATTTTAAGATTAGACGGTATTGTAACTCTTCTTTTAAAAAAAGCAGGTGACAATACAGAAAAAGAGTATATTTATGAAACTGAACACTCTTTTTTTAGTGGAAAAACACCTTCAGATGTTTACTATAACCTTTGGAAAATTTCAAGGCTTTTTGATGTACTTTCAGGAAGTCAATATACACCTAATGAAACCTATTCATTGGCAGCTCGTATAAATAAAAAAATTCTTTTAATTGCTGAACATTTAGGAATAGCACATAATTTAAATATTAAGTTGCATCCAGTAATGAACAAACAACCAAAAGATGTTTTTGAGCTTACAGTTTACTTATATGAAAAATTAAAATATTTTCAAAAAAGAGCAAATATGTCTGTAAGTGATATAACTATTCCAAGAGAGGATAACATTACTCCAAATACAGTTTACAATGCTCTTAGACTCATAAATGCTGGTGTAAATGAGCTTCTTATTAAAATGGGGATTGATGCAGAAGAGGCTATGCTCTCACTTAGTAAAGCTGAAAATAAAACACCGAGTGATGTTTATGCTCTTGTCAATAAAACATTGCGTCAAATTGAAATATTATTTAAAGACAGTAGTTATAGCAAGATTGAATAGAGAGTGGCATTAAGGATAGGAGAAACAGGAATATTACATTATTGCTTGTATCAGTACATAGGAGAAATTTTTTATGAAAAGTAAAATTGCATTTAAATTTGCTATAACTACAATGATTGTTGCAACATTTGGTGTAGGCATACTTGCTTGGTTATCTTATAAGCAAGCAAAAGAGTTATTTATACAACAGACAGAACAGACTATTATTAACATATCTCAAAACTATTATGAAAAAGTTTCCAAATCTGTAGGCATGTTGAAGTATGATTTAACTATGCTTCGATTGAGTAATGCTGTACAGGGGATGATGCGTGCCTATTCAGATCCTTTTGGTTATGATGCAAAAAATAATAAAACATTTTTTCAGTATAAACGTGAAGTTGGTAATCTATTTGAAGTAATGGCACAGCAAAATGATCCATATTTTCAAATTCGTCTTATTGATGCAAAAAAAGGTCAGGAACTATTACGTGTAGAGAATAATGAAGGTAATGTTTATATTTTACCTGAAGCACAACTTCAAAATAAATGGCATAGAGATTATGTACGTGAATCTTTGGATCTGAAAGATGGTGAAGTTTACTTATCTAAAATTTCTTTAAATCGTGAATATCGCACTATTGAATTGCCATATAAACCTACAATACGGGCAACTACTTTATTACGCTATGGTGGAGAAAAAAGAGCTTTTATAGTTATAAATTCAAATATAAAAAAGCTATTTGGATTTGATTCATTTAAATTGGAAAAAGATATTACAACATATGTAACTGATGATTCCGGATATTATTTATATAATCCTTTATATCCTGAAAAGGAGTTTGGATTTGAATTTGGAAGAGAACAAAAAATAATCAATGATTTTCCACAGCTTAAACCTATTTATACTAATAAAGTTTCTAATGTATCTTGGTATGACAGTAAAACAGATAGTTTCTATTATGCACAAAGAATAAAGTTAAGTCCTGAACGATCAATAGTAGTATTAAAAGAGGGCGGAAGTTCAATTTTTAAAAAGAGATCATCTGAATATATAGCAAAATTGATGTGGTATGTTGTTATTGCTGTTATATTTATGACAATATTTGCTGCTTTAATGGTTTGGAAATTGACTAAACCTATTACAAAGTTAACAGAGGTTGCAAGAGCTATTGCTCAGAGTGAAGGTAGAAGCGTATTATCTATAAATATTCATACAAATGATGAAATTGAGGAACTTGCAGAATCACTAGAGACAATGTTAAAAACATTGACTGAATCTAGAAGAGAGATTGAACAGTTTGCTCTTAAACTTGAGAATGAAGTGGCTAAAAAAACAGAAGATTTACAAAAACTCAATTCTGAGTTGGAAAAGAAAGTTCAAGAAGGAATAGAAGAACTTAGAAAGAAAGATGAAACTATGTTACAGCAGGCAAAATTGGCAGAAATGGGTGAAATGATAGGTGCAATTGCGCATCAATGGCGACAACCTCTCAATGCACTTGCCCTCAATATACAGATGCTTGAAGATATGGCTGCTGATGGTGACTTAAATGAAAAAAGTATTGAAGAATTTATTGAAAGAAATATGAAAACTATACAGTTTATGTCAAAAACTATAGATGATTTTAGAAACTTTTACAGGGAAGAAAAAGAGAAGAGAAACTTTAACCTAAAATCAGCAATTGAAGAGACAATAAGTTTACAAAAAGCACAACTTGAGGCAAGAAAAATAGAGATAGAGACTATTTTAGAAGATATAGAGATAAAAGGGTATAAAAATGATTTAATGCAAGTACTACTTAATCTTATTTCAAATGCCAGAGATGCAATTATGGAAAAGTGTAAAAAAGTTCAAAATTTTTCAGGCAAAATAACAGTTATTGCAAAAAAACAGGATAATGAAATAGTGATACTTGTGAGTGATAATGCAGGTGGTATACCTGAAAATATTTTACATAGAGTTTTTGATCCTTATTTTACGACAAAAGAAGAGGGAAAAGGTACAGGTTTGGGACTTCATATGGCACGACGCATTATTGAAGAGAAGATGGGTGGAACATTAAGTGCTTATAATGACAAAAATGGTGCAGTGTTTGAAATAAGAATAAAGGGAGTAAATGAAGGTTAAACCTAGTGATAGTTTAAAAGAGATTTCACTACTTTATGTTGAAGATGATGAATCAATCAGAGATATTTTATCTATGATTCTTCAGCGTTTTGTAGGGAAATTATATATTGCTTTTGATGGAGAAGATGGACTTGAAAAATTTAAACGTTATCATCCAGATATTGTAATTTCAGATATAAGAATGCCAAAATTAAATGGTATAGATATGGCAAAACAGATGAAAGAGATAAACCCAGATACAGCTATTATATTTATAACAGCTTTTGGAGATAGTGAATACCTTAACAGTGCTATAAATTTAGGAGTTCAAGGTTATTTGATAAAACCTATTGAGCGAGATAAATTGATTGAAAAACTTAACTTTATTGCAGATGCAATAGTTAATGCAAAACGAAAAATTTCATACTTAAAGTTAATAAATACACTTTTTGATTTGCAAAAAGATATTATTATGCTGGTTGATTCAAATGGTCGTATACAGATATCCAACCGTGCCTTTAAATATTTATGTAAACAGTTAGAATGTAAAGAGGATGAAAGTTTATATGAGCTTATTAACCATTTTAATGATTTTAATCAATCTTTGAAAGATTCAAATTCAATTAAAGATTATCTATCAAATATAAATGGAAAAATAGTCTCGTTAAAGTCTAATAATCAAACTTTATATTATGAAATGCATATAAAAAGTATTGATGAATTTATATTGGTAGAGATGTATGATGTATCTCAATTTAAAAAAGAAGCCATAAAACTTGAACAGGAAAATATTATTGATGCTCTTACAAATGTTTATAATCGTAAAGTAGAAAAGATTATAAAAGATGAGGTTATTAATTTAGATAGTAGTATATGTATGATAATTGCAGATATTGATCACTTTAAAGAAGTAAATGATACACATGGACATATTATAGGTGATAATGTTTTAAAAGAGGTTGCCAATAGATTGAAATCACATATAAGACAAGATGATCATATTATTCGGTGGGGAGGAGAAGAGTTTTTATTAATTTTAAAAACTAAAATTGATAATGCAGATAATTTAGCGGAAAAACTTCGTAAAGTTATAGAGTCAGAACCTTTTGAAAGTGTTGGAAAAGTTACAATGAGTTTTGGTATATGTTGTGGATATATAGATTCAGTAAATGATTTTGATAATATTTTACATAGAGCAGATAAAGCACTTTATAATGCTAAAATGTCTGGAAGAAATCAAGTAAAGAGGTGTAAGTAAATATATGAATGAGATATTGGAAAATTTAATAACATATGGATATATTATTCTGTTTTTCTATTCATTAGGAGGTGGCTTTTTTGCATTAGCGGCTGCAGGTGTTCTTTCATCAATAGGAAAAATGGATCTTTCTTTAAGCATTACGGTAGCATTAATTGGTAACTTTATAGGCGATCAGGCACTACTTTTGTTTACTCGTTCAAATAAAAGTCAAATGATGGATTATCTTAAAAAGCATAGAAGAAAACTTGCCTATTCTCATCTGTTAATGAAAAAATATGGAACTTGGGTAATATTTTTACAAAAATATATTTATGGTGTAAAGACATTAGTGCCAATAGCAATTGGCTTAACTAGGTATGATGCAATGAAGTTTGCAATTTACAACTTTGCAGCTGCTGCAGTTTGGGCACTTGTTGTAGGAGTATCTAGTTATTTGGGTGGCAAAACTGTACTCTCTATTCTTGACAAAGCTAAAGAGAACCCTTGGATTATGCCATTAATTGGAGTTGCAATTATTTCAGCCCTGGCTTTTTTAATAAGCAGGGCTGTAAAAAAATAGGTTATTTGTTTTCGTTTCGATCTACAAATTCCAAGCAAATTGAGTTAATACAGTAACGAAGACCGGTAGGAGCCGGTCCATCGTCAAATACATGTCCTAAATGTGCATCACACTTTGTACATGTGACTTCTGTTCTAATCATGCCGTAACTTCTGTCTTCATGCTCTTCTACCGCTTCAGCAGTTATTGGGCGTGTGAAGCTTGGCCATCCACTTCCTGAGTCAAATTTATCTTTTGAATCAAACAGAGGTTCACCGCAACATACACATTTATATATACCATCACCTTTATGATTATAATATTCACCACTAAATGCTGGTTCTGTTCCTTTTAAACGACACACTTTATATTGATATGGTGTCAATAACTCTTTCCACTCTTCATCTGTTTTTACTATTTTTTTCATAACTCACCTTTCAAAATGTTCTATTTGCCTATTATTTTTTCATAAAAAGTAAAAAATATAGAATTTTTTTTGTAATAATCTTGTAATTTTTGTTTCGTCAAAGAAAGAAAGAGTAAAATTACACTATTAAAATACACCAACATTGGAAAAGGTACTATGACACCCAAGGGACTCGACCAACTAGGATTGAAAAATATCGGTAAGGTTTTCTATAACCTTGATTATGATGAAGTAATTCGGCATACATTGGAACGTGGTGAAGCTAAGCTTACAAATAGTGGTGCGACTACTGTCGACACGGGGATTTTCACCGGTCGAAGCCCAAAAGACAAATATTTTGTCAAACAGTCGCCAAGTGAGAAGTATATAGCATGGGGAGATATCAATCAACCTATTTCCAAAGAGGTTTTTGATGAGCTGTTTGAAATTACTAAAGAGCAGCTTTCTGGCAAAGACCTCTATATAACAGATGCATTCGCAGGTGCTAGTCCAAGCAGCAGACGATCTATTCGTGTAATTAGCGAGATAGCTTGGCAAGCTCATTTTGTAAAAAATATGTTTATTAGACCAACTGAAGAGGAGTTGGAAAACTTTAAACCAGATTTTACTCTCTATAATGCTTGTCAGGTTGTAAATAAAAAGTGGAAAGAGCATGGATTAAACTCTGATGTATTTGTAATTTTTAATATAGAAGAGAATATAGCAATTATCGGAGGTACCTGGTATGGCGGTGAAATGAAAAAGGGTATCTTTACGATGATGAACTACTGGTTGCCTCTAGAAGGCAAACTATCTATGCACTGCTCTGCCAATATTGGCAAAGATGATGATGTAGCACTATTCTTTGGTCTTAGTGGGACAGGAAAGACAACACTTTCAACCGATCCAAATCGTCGACTAATTGGTGATGATGAGCATGGTTGGGATGAAAATGGTGTTTTCAACTTTGAAGGTGGTTGTTATGCAAAAGTAATCAACCTAGATCCTTCAAGTGAGCCAGAAATTTACGGAGCCATCAAAAAAGGTGCACTTTTAGAGAATGTTGTTGTAAAAGATAATGGTGATGTAGATTTCACAGATGGTAGCAAAACAGAAAATACGCGTGTAAGTTACCCAATTGAGCATATTGAAAATCATGAATGTACGCTTATGGGCGGGCATCCTAAAAATATTATTTTCCTCTCTGCCGATGCTTTCGGTGTGCTTCCTCCAGTTAGTAAACTTACAAAAGAGCAGGCAATGTACTACTTTTTAAGTGGTTACACTGCAAAAGTTGCTGGAACTGAGCGTGGCATTACTGAGCCTGTTGCAACATTCAGTGCATGTTTTGGTGAAGCTTTCTTACCTCTACACCCTACTGTATATGCAAAACTTCTTGGTGAAAAGATAGATGAACATAATGTTAATGTCTATCTTGTCAATACCGGATGGACAGGTGGTCCTTACGGAGTAGGGCATCGTATGAGCATTAAAGATACAAGAGGTTGTATTAATGCTATTTTAAGCGGTGCTATTAATGAGTGTGAGTTTGAAACTCTCCCAATCTTTAATTTGCAAATTCCAAAAACACTTGAAGGTGTAAATAGTGAAGTTCTTAATCCTATGAATACATGGGATGATAAAGAAGCTTACATAGAGACTCTTAAAAAACTTGCTGGAATGTTCCAGAAAAACTTTCACCGCTATGATGATACGAGCAGTGAATTTGATTTTTCTGCTGCAGGACCACAACTTTAAACTTTCTCTCCCTCCTTTATGGAGGGAATTTACCTCACTATGAAAAAATCTAGATATATTTTAATTACAGGCTGTTCAAGCGGCATAGGTTATAAGTCTGCTCATATATTAAAAAACTTAGGCTATACTGTTATTGCAACTGCAAGAAAAGATGATGATGTCAAGAGACTCCAAGAGGAAGGTTTTATTGCTCTTAAATTGGATTTAGACGATTCATCCTCCATAGACAGTACTGTTAAGCAAGTAAAAGAGATTACTAACTCAAGACTTTATGCGCTTTTTAATAATGCTGCTTATGGTCAACCTGGTGCAGTGGAGGATTTAAGTAGAGAGGTTTTGAAGGCTCAATTTGAAACAAATCTCTTTGGAACTCATGAACTTACTGTAAAACTTTTGCCAATGATGATAGAAGCAGGTGAGGGTAGAATTATTCAAAACTCTTCCGTACTTGGATTTGCTGCAATGAGGTATCGTGGGGCTTATAATGCTAGTAAGTTTGCATTAGAGGGATTGAGTGATACTTTAAGGCTTGAACTTGAAGGGACAGGTGTATATATAAGCATTATTGAACCTGGGCCTATTAGAAGTAAATTTAGAGCAAATGCTTTAAAAAAATTTCTTGAAAATATCGATAGAAAAAATAGTCGTTTATCGAAAGTTTATGAAAAGAAATTAGCACAATTGCAAAGCAGTGAAGATGCTCCATTTACACTTGATCCTGATGCTGTTGCAAAAGCTCTACTTCACGCACTTGAGAGTAATAGTCCAAAGGTAAGATATAAAGTTACGGTGCCAACCCATCTTTTTTACTGGTTAAAAAAGTTTTTACCAGAAAAAGTTATGGATTTTATTCTTAGAAAAGTTGAGTAGCAGATACTACTCATCCCAAAGATTAAGCTCTTTAAGTACCTCTTTAATATCAAAATTTGAGAAAAGCATTTTATTTTCGTGTTCTTCATATAAAAGGACATACACTTTTCCTGATGTCTCATTATAGTAAGGATCACTCATAAAAAATCTATCACGTTTTGTTCTAATATATCGAAGAAATGAACGTCTGTTAAGTCCTTTTTTCTCGTTATTTATATGATCTTTATAGATATTTGGAGACTCTTGTATGCAATCATCATTAACTACATATGCAACCATTAGAAATGGTGTCTCTTTAACCATTTTTTTTAAACTTTCAAGTGAATAATCATCTTTCTCATGTTTTTTCAATAAATCAATTAGAAAACTTCTTATCTTTATACGATTTGAGCAGTAAATCTCTTCAATTTTTTCAAGTTCATCAATCATGGATATCCTTTATTAAATCAGTTTTTTCATATTATACCATTGATTAGCATAACTTTTTATTGTATGTCTAACTCATAATCTAGATTAAGTTTAGAAACTTTAATCAAAAAAATTGAACAAGTATATCTTGTTTTTTATATAAATTTTTATTATGCTTTAAAATTTAAATATGTACAATGCAGTGTTTGATTTTGCTAAGAAGGATAAAAGTATGAAATTTCTCTCCAATTTGAAAATAAAGCAAAACTTAATGATGTTGGTTTTTATTCCAGCTTTTGCATTAATGTATCATACCATAACAAAAGGATTGGAAGATTACAATAAATTTAATTCCAATAAGGTAGCAGAAAACTCTGTAGAAATTTCTGTTTCAATAGCATCATTAATACACGAGTTGCAAAAAGAGAGAGGTTTGACAGCAGGATTTGTAAGCTCTAATGGTAAAAAATTTAGAAATAGACTTGCTACTCAAAGAGAAATAGTTAATAAAAAAATAAAAATGTTAAAAGAGTTGAAAAGAGAAAAAGCAGATAATATAAATGTAAAATTTTTGAAAAAGTCAGATAGTGTATTAAATAGATTAAATAAAATAAACTCTATAAAAAAAGAAATTTCTAATTTGACTATTGAAAAGGGTAGAGCATTAAAGTTTTATACGACATTAAATAATGAATTTATTAGTGCAATAAGTACTATTTTAGAAAATATGACAGAAGCAAAAATTGCAAATGAGCTTTCAAGTTATATAGCATTTCTAAAAGCTAAAGATAATGTAGGAATTATAAGGGCAGTTGGAACAGGTGTATATGCATCAAAAATAGTAACTATAGAAGATAAAATTAAATTGTCATCATTGACATCTAGTTAAAATGCACTTTTTTATTTTTTTAAAAATCTTGCATCTGAAAAAATAAAACGTGAATTTGATAAAGTAGAGAATTCAACTGTAAATAAAAAAGTAAAAAGTTATGTAAATACCATATTGAGTGCAAAGAGTAGTAATGAGCTTAAAATTGATGGACAAACATTCTTTTTAACTGTTACTGAAAAGCTAAAATCTTTAAAAAAATTGGAAAATTTATTATCTAAAGAGATAATTGAAAGTACAACAGAAATAGTAAAAGCTTCTAAAATCAATCTTTTATTTAATGGAGTTTTGGATGTATTAATTCTGTTATTGGCTTTAGTAGTAGGATATATGGTAAATAAAAATATAACAAGTAATATAAAAATTCTAGAAGATTATATGAAAAATATATCTGAAACTAATGATTTAACCCAAAGGTGCCAATTAGTGTCAAAAGATGAAATAGGGAATGTTGCAGAAGCATTAAATGGATTAATAGAGTCATTTGAAAAACTTGTTTCAGAAGTTAAACTCTCTTCAGTAGAGAATACCTCTATTGCTCAAGAGCTTTCTACTACCGCTACAGGTGTTGGTGCAAGTGTTGAAGATTCAGTAAAAATTGTAAATGATACAACAAAGCTTTCTGAAGATGTTAAAGAGAGAATTGAAGTGGCAATGGAAGAAGCTGAGGCTTCAAAGAAAGATGTATTAAAAGCAAAAGAGGATTTAGAGATAGCGAAAAGTGAGATTATAAGATTAACAAGTGAAGTGCAAAGAACATCTATGCTTGAAACAGAGCTTTCAGATAAAATGCAAACTTTATCTAGTGAGGCAGATCAGGTGAAGAATATTCTTGATGTTATATCTGATATTGCTGATCAGACAAATCTTCTTGCTCTAAATGCAGCCATAGAAGCAGCTCGTGCCGGTGAGCATGGTCGTGGGTTTGCTGTTGTTGCAGATGAGGTAAGAATGCTTGCTGAAAGAACTCAAAAATCACTTAGTGAAATCAATGCTACTATTAATGTTATAGTGCAGTCTATTACAGATGTATCTAGTCAAATGTATACAAATTCACAAGATACACAAAAACTTTCTGAACTATCTTCTAGTGTTGAGGTAAAAATAGAGGAGACAGTAGAAGCAATAGATATTGCAGCCAATGCAAGTCAGAGTACTGTAAAAACATTTGAAGATACTAAAAAAGATATAGAAAATATGGCATCTAAAATAGGTCAAATAAATGATATATCATCGAAAAATGCAAGAAGTGTAGAAGAGATTGCAGCTGCTGCTGAGCATTTAAACAGCATGACCAGTAAACTACATATTCAATTGGAGACTTTTAGAACACACTAATTTTATAACCGCATATCAAAAGAAAGTGATATGCGGTTATCTTATTATGCTAACTCTTTGATGATTTCAGTAAATACTTCGTATCGTTTTGAGCTAGGTGCTATCATCTTCATAATAATATCACCCAACTTTTGATCTATTGCACTATTGATTTTTGAAGGATGTTTTGGTGCAGTTGTTTCAATAGGGTTAAATAGATGTATTCCCTGATAAGCTTTTTCTCCAGTCAGTTTTTTGTAAATGGTTAGACCAAGTAAAAAGATTTCATTGTGTTCAGTATTTGGCTGCCATTTTGGATCAAAACTTACTTTTTCAAAACTGTTTGGTTCACATATGTTAATATTCCAGCGTAAAATAAACTCAATAGCTCCTTTTGAGTATCGTCTAAATAGTCTGCTTTCAAAACGCTCGAATGATTCACGAGGCTTACGCAAATCAAGATATGTTTTTGTAAGCTCGGCAACATAATATTTTGCTTTGGACAGAGGTACCGATTTCATAATGGTATAAGCCTCTTCTTGCGTTATAGAGGATTTTCCGCCTATTTGAATATGTACACCATAAACATTTTTACCATTCTCTTTAGCTTTACATCCTATAAACCCAATATCACCTAGTTCGTGTACGCCACAACCTTTGACACAGGCTGACCAGTGCATACGAATTGTAGCATCAGGTGGAAGAGGAACTGTTTTACCAAGGTAATCAGCCATTTCAATTGCATCAGATTTATTTGGAATAACACCAAATGGACATAAATCTATTCCTGCACATGCAACCAATTGATTGAAGTAAGGAGTAGAAACACATCTATATTTATCATAAGGTTTATGTTTCAAGACTTCATCAATATTTTTTTCATTAACGCCTAGTATGTAAAGGTTTTGTGTTGTAGAGATATTGAGTTTACCATTGCCAAACTCTTTTGTAAGCTCTGCTGCTTCTATCATAGCAGATCCACTGAAAATACCTGACGGCACTACCATATGCAGTGCATAAGTGCCATCTTTAAGACGAATACGCCCATCACGCTCTTCTGTACGTGGCTGTTTTACAAGTGTTTCTCCAGCTTCTTCGAAATCTTGTCCTGCAATCTCTTTAACTGTATCTACAACAAGTTTCATACCGGCTTCTTTGATTAGAAAGTGTAAGCGGTTTTTGTTACGGCTGTCACGAAAGCCGTAAGTTTTATACATTTTAATAAGTGCTTTATAGAATGGAATAACTTCATCATATCTAACAAAAACATTTGCTGACTCTGCAATTGCTCCTACTTTACCGCCAAGATAGACGTTAAAGCCATACTCTCCATCTTTCATTGCCAGTGCAAAACAGCAGTCGTGCGCAAAAAGGTTACAGCGATTTGTCATAGAACCACTTATAGAAGTGTTGAATTTTCTAGGAATTGTAGCGATCCACTCCTCTTTTTTTAGCCATATATCTTGCATTTGATCAACAAGTGGTGCTGTATCAATAATATTGTCATAACTTAAACGATTAAGAGGATCGGCTACAATATTTCTAAAGTTGTCTACACCTGTTTGCCAACTTGTTATTCCAACACTCTCCAACTCTTCTATAATATATGGAATATTCTCTATTTCAAGATAGCGCAGTTGCACCTGAGCTCTTGTTGTAAGATCCATATAGTCATTTCCATACTCTTTAGCTAAACGTCCAAGAACATAAGCTTGCTCACTAGTCAAACGTCCTGATGCTATACGTATACGCATCATAAATTTTCCAGGTGTTGCAGGACGGTCAAAGACACCGAAACATTTTAAGAAGAAATCTTTATCTTCTTTAATAATAGAGTCATAACCCTCTTTTGCATAAGTTTGAAGTGCTTCCCAAGCCTGTTTATATGTACGGGTCTCTTTTAGCTTCTCTATTTTATTTATTTTTGTGTGTTTTGCTTGAATATCTTTGAGTGTCATACACTCTCCTATCTGAAATTTTAAGATTTTTAGAAGTTTAACAAATCTTTTCTACTTAAACTGCCTGTTTTTTAATCAAAAAAATATCAACAAATAAGTGATTAAAAAATATACAATTAAAACTTATCAAATTTATTACAATTACAACATCAATTTTTTGAGGAGTTTTAATGAAGTTGGGTGAACTCAAAACAGCGGGACATTTACCTACGCTGATTGCGGCATTTTTATATTTTGATTTCAGTTTTATGGTCTGGACAATGCTTGGACCATTAGCAACTGAGATTTCAGAGTCTTTGTCAGTACATGGTTTTACACTCTCTCCTGACCAGAAGGCAACACTTCTTGCAATTCCTATTTTATCAGGTGCAATTTTGCGTATAGTTTTAGGTTTTGGTGTTGATAAGTTTGGACCTAAAAAGACAGCTCTTACAGCACAGTCAATTGTTATTGCATCACTCTTTTATGCATACTTTAGAGGTGAGAGCATTACATATAATGAGTTGTTAATGGTAGCATTGGGGCTTGGTTTTGCAGGTGCGTCGTTTGCTGTTGCTCTTCCTCAAGCAGGACAGTGGTACCCGCCAAGACTTCAAGGTTTGGTACTTGGGCTTGCTGGAGCTGGTAATATTGGTGTAGTTATTGACTTTCTATTTGCTCCAAAAATTGCAGAAATTTGGGGATGGCAGGCAGTTTTCCTTGTTGGTGGAATTCTTTCAACATTTATATTTATAACATATATGTTTATGGCTCAGGATGCTCCTGAAGATGTTTATAAACCAAATCCAAAAAAGCTTGGTGATTACTTAAAGCTGTTGCGTGATAAAGATACTTGGTGGTTTAGTCTCTTCTATGCAGTCAGTTTTGGCGGATTTGTTGGTTTTGCAAACTATATGAAAGTCTATTTGATGAATACTTATCAGATAGATATGAGTGCTTTTGGACACAATATTTTGGGTGAAGAGAATGTTAAAGTTGTAGCTGGTTACTTTGGTGCAATCTGTATCTTTGCAGGTGCAGTTTTAAGACCTGTAGGTGGTGGTATTGCCGATAAATTGGGAGGTGTTAAATCTCTTTACATCTTCTTTGGTGCAGTTACTCTTTTGGCTGTTTTAAATGCAACTGTTGTAAATAGCTTCTATTTGGCTATCTTGGTTCTATTTTTAATTATGGCAAGTTTAGGTATGGCTAATGGTGCTGTTTTTCAGCTGGTTCCACAGCGTTTTGGCAAAGATATGGGGATTATGACAGGAATAATCGGATGTGCCGGTGGTCTTGGCGGTACGGTTCTAATTAAAACACTTGGATGGTCTAAAGGTGCATTTGACGGGTATGCAGCAGGCTTTTTCCTCTTTGCAGGAGTTGTTTTAATGGCAATAATTGGAATTAGTTTGGTCAAAACCCGCTGGAGAACAACCTGGGGAATGAGTGCAGGAGGACGAATATAATTGCTTAATGATTTTCGGATATAATTTCGAAAAACATTTGAAGGATTTAAGATGGGACGCGCGTTTGAGTACCGCAAAGCAGCTAAACTTAAAAGATGGGGAGCAATGTCACGCATCTTCCCTAAATTGGGTCGGGTCATTACGATGGCAGCCAAAGAGGGTGGACCTGACCCTGAACTTAATCCAAAACTTCGTACAGCAATTTTAAATGCCAAAGCGCAAAATATGCCAAAAGACAATATTGCAGCGGCAATCAAACGCGCAATGGGTAAAGATGCAGCAGAGATTAAAGAGATTGCTTATGAAGCAAAAGGTCCTCACGGAACATTGATGTATATCGAGTGTGCTACAGACAATGGTACACGAACAGTAGCAAATGTACGTGCTATTTTGGTAAGAAATGGCGGTGAAATGCTTACTAGCGGTTCACTTGATTTTATGTTTACCCGCAAAGCAGTTTTTGAGTTTGATAAAACAGATTCAATTGATCTAGAAGAGTTAGAACTAGAACTCATAGATTTTGGTCTAGAAGAGCTTGAAGAAGATAGGTTGCCTCAAGAGAATGGTGAAGATAAAGAGATTATTCGTATTTATGGTGAATTTACATCATTTGGTGAACTGAATAAAGCTCTTGAAGAGCGTGGAATAGAGATTAAAAAAGCATCACTTCAACGCATTCCAAATGTTCCATTAGAGCTTGCAGAAGAGCAGATGGATGAAGTGAGTGAATTGATTGACAAACTTGAAGATGATGAGGATGTACAGGTAGTTTATACTAACCTTGCCTAATCATCTTAAATAGCCTAAATCCGAAGGAGGTAGTGAAGTGAAAAGTCAAATGTTCAGTGTCAGCTCCTTCGGTTTGGCAAAGGGTAAAGAGCTTGTTAGTGAAGATTTTGCTGCTGTTAAAGTAATAGATGACCTTTGCATAGGCATAGTTTGTGACGGAGTTGGCAGTGCAAGAGCTGGCGGAAAAGCTGCTCGCCGTGTAGTCAACTATCTAATGAATAACTTCAAGACCCGCCCAAGAAGCTGGAGTATAGAGAAATCACTTCGCCACTTCATTAATAATATCAACTCTATTTTATACAGAGAAGGGATAGATGAGTATGAGCGTCCTGAGTACGTTACAACTCTATCTATAGTAGTAATTGATGCTAATCGTCTTTATGGTGCCAATGTAGGTGATTCACCTATCTATTTGTACAGAAATTCCCATTTACAGCAGATAAGTTTTGATCATGTCAGTGATGAGCCTGGTATGGAACACGTTCTTATGCAAGCAATCGGACTCTCAGAAAGTGTTGATCCTTACTTTTTTGAAAACAATCTTGAAGTAGGGGATATTTTACTGCTTACTAGTGACGGTTTGCAAAAAGTTTTAGAAAATAGAGAGGTAGAAAACAGACTAAAGTTTGGTGCTAGCACTCTAATAAAAACAGCAAGCAAAAAAGTTAATGATGATTTGCCTGATGATACAACGGCAGTTGTAATTGAGATAAAGGGTGAAAGCAAACATCGTAAGCTTAAAAAGATTGAACTGCCTATTCCACGAACTCTTAAAAAAGATGAGATAATAGATGGTTATAGACTTTTAAAGCCTCTTATTCAAAATGATCGTACATGGTTGGCTGAAAAAAAGGGTGTTAAATATGTTTTAAAATTTCCACCTGTAGAAGCTATAGAAGATGAACAATATTTAGATCTTTTTGTAAAAGAGGCTTGGAATGCTTCACGCCTTAAAGCTGGTTTTTTTCCAAAAGCGGTAATTCCAAAAAATAGAACACAAAGATACTATGTAATGGAGTATCTTGAAGGAGTTACCCTAAAAGAGTTGATTGCAAAAAAAGCTCTGCCAGTAGAAGATGCTATTCAGTTAGGAAAGTTTTTGCTTCATGCTTGTAGTTTTTTACTCAAGTATGATTTGGTTCATGGTGATATTAAGCCTGAAAATATCATTGTTCTTAAACGTCACGGTAAACGTGTTTATAAACTTATTGACTTTGGATCAATTGTTGAGGTCTTCTCTATTGCCACTAGAGCTGGAACACCGAGTTATCTTGCTCCTGAGCGATTTACCGGTGAACCTATCAGTGAGCAGACAGAGATTTTTGCAATAGGAGTTACACTTTATGAATCTTTAACAAAAAAGTTTCCTTATGGTGAGATTGAACCATTTCAAACTCCTACTTTTAAAACACCAAAACCTGTACGCACATACAACAAAGCAGTTCCAGCTTGGCTTGAGTCGGTTGTAATGCGAGCAATAGAGAGAGATAAAGATAGACGTTATGAAGTTTATAGTGAAATGGAGTATGAACTAACGCATCCTGAAAAGGTAAAACCGTACTATCCAAAAGATATATCTCTATTTGAAAAAGAGCCTATTAAAGTTTATCGTTGGCTCTTTATTGGCTCTTTTCTTATCAATATACTTCTTCTTATTCTTCTTGTAAGATAAAAATTAGACAATAAAAACATATTAATGGCTAATTTTTAAGCATAATAGATCCTGATTTTAACAATTTAATTTGAAAACCTTGACTTAAGTCAAGAAATTAAAGTGTCAGCATCTTTATAATTTTAAGTTCAAAAAATTATAAGGAGTAAAGATGGCTGATTCAATTGATGTTTTAAGCACATTGAAACTTGTCTATACGATATATGCTCTTATTGTCATATCGTTAATAGGCTGGTTTGCTTTGCGCATTATGCAAGATGGAAAAAAGGAAGGGGCTAAACCAGTAGTTTTTTATGCATATATTGGTGTTTTAGTTGCTATTGGTACTGGTCTTCACTTTTTAACATACAATGTTGTGCCTTGGGTGCCTATTGACCTTGATAGAGCAAATCTAAAAGCAGATAAAACTTTCCATATAACCTACAAAGATCATAAGATAGAGTTAGATGAAAAACCTATGAAAGTAGAGTGTGGTAAAAAGGTTGTATTTGAAGTTGTAAGCGAAGATTTGACATATGGATTTGGACTTTTTAGAAAAAATCATACTATGGTTACACAGATGCAGGTTGTTCCTGGAAAAGTAAATGACTTAATGTGGGAATTTCATAAAAATGGGACTTACTACATAAGATCAACTGAATATTCTGGCCCAAAAGGTGCACAGATGATTGTTAAAGATGCTGTAGTTGTTTCAGGGTGTTCAGAAAATGACAAGTATGCTATGAATGAAGGAGGCAATTGATGAGTTTAATGCAAAAATTAATTGAAGGAAATGAAGGTGGCCTCAAGCATGAGACAATGACACCAATGCAAAAGATTGCACTTCGATTTGTAGTTATAGGTCTTTTATATTATGGTCTTGCTGCCCTTGAGGGAATGATAATGCGTATGCATGAGATTAAGCCTATTCCACTTATTGATGAGTCTCACTTCTTTTCAATTATGACAGTACACCCTATGGTAGGTATATTTGGTTCTTCATATATGATTGTATTTGGTGCATTTCTATTTTTAGTACCGTTTTTGATGAAAAAGCCTATTTATAGTATTAAGTTGGCAAATATTTCATGGATAAGTGTAGCTGGCGGAACATTTATTATGTGGCTTGCTGGATTTTTGTTTAGCTATGCTCCTCTTTATACCCTTTACTGGCCTCTTCCTGTTGATATGAAGCAGTTTACCACAATAGGTGGAATTGTTTACATTGTTGGTGTTGTGGGTATTATGATTGGTACATTCCTTTTTACTTATAATATCTTCAAAACAATTCTTTATACACCGGAAGGTTGGGAAAAACAGCCTGCAGGAGCATTACTTCGTTCTGCGCTTGGTCTTGAAGGATTGTTGAACTTTTTCAGAAGAGAGAAAAAAGAGCATCTTGTACCTCTTCCTATTGCAGCTATTTCACGTGGTACCATAGATATGGGACTTAATGCACTTGTTATCTCTTCAGCCGGTGTTCTAATTTTGATCTATCTTTTAGGTTCTCTGTTTGGTATTGACCTTAAAGATACATGGGTAGATGCACTTTTGTATAAAAATATTTTCTGGTGGGGTCTTGACCTTGTAGCAGATGGTCTTGTTCTTATTTTTGTTGCTGGTACTTGGTATCTTTTAGCAATGCTAATTACAGGAACAAAAGAGCTTTTTATGCAGAATATTGCACGTGCAGCACTTTTTGTAGAGATGGTTGTTTCTTGGACAGTTTGGTCTCACCACCTTATGTCAGATCAAGGTCAGTCCAATACTCTTAAAGTTTTATCTGGTGAAGTAGTTACTGCATTTGAGCTTGTTACACAGGGAATTGCAGTATTTATTGTACTTGTAACACTCTATCGTGCAAGACCTTTGAAAATGACTAATGAATTGAAGTTTTTACTAGGTGGAATTCTTGGTTTTATGCTTGCAGTTCCTGCTGGTATTATTCAAGCTGATCTTGGTATGAACCGTATTTTACACAATACTCAGTGGGTTATTGGAAACCATGTTCATGTTGCTATTCTTGTTGGGCTTACAATGACACTTTATAGTGCTATTTATGTACTGTTTCCTATTTTAACTAATGGAGTAAAACTATATAGTCAAAAACTTGCAAATATACACTTCTGGCTACACCTTATAGGTGGTATAGGAATGGGTGCATTTATGGGAATGGCTGGTATTGATGGTATGCTTAGACGATCTATCTATTATAACGGTGAATATAGCACTTATATGATACTAGCAGGTATATGTGGTGCGATGATGTTACTGGCATTTGTGATTTTTATGTATAACATTATAATGAGTGTAGGTATAAAAGGTTTAATAGGAATTTATAAACCTGCAACTATAGATACCAGAGAGTGTCTTAAGCCGGAAAAGGAGTAAAAATGAGATATTTTTTAATAGTTTTAATTCTTATTATTGTTGGAGTAATTGCACTCTTTGCAATAAAAGATAGTGTATTGCTTCTTGTTGGAGCAATCATTGCATTAATCATAGGATATTTTATGGCTGTTAGAACAATAGCGGCAGAAGAATCATAAAAAATATGGCAGTAGTTAATACTGCCATATTTTATACTACCTGTTACTACTATCTTCAAATATATATTTAATAATAAAAGATAACTGCTTTTTCTTTTGTTTTTATTTTTAAGTAGTTATACTTCGACAAATTCAAACAAAAGAGAGATATGTCGGAGTTTATAAAGAGTATTAAGCTTAAACTTATCATTATATTTTTACTTCCTGCAGTGGGTATGCTATATTTTTCTTTTGGATATGTGCATGAAAAGATATCTATGTATCAAAATACACGCTATCTTGAAAAAATTGTAGAGTATGTAAAAATAAGTTCTAGTCTAATAAGTGAATTACAGCGTGAACGAGGTTTAAGCATTGCATTTATCTCTAAAGAATCCTCTTATTTTTATAATGAACTAAAAAAGCAGAGAATTAAAAGTGATGAAGCATTTATACAATTTAATGCTCTTTTAAAAAACTACACTGAACTATATGATGAAAAAGATATAAAAACAATATTAGAACACTATACAGATATTAGAACTTATAGAAAAAATATTGACAATAAGACTATTTCAATATTTGATGTTTTAAATTTTTATAGCAAAATTGTTACTAACTTGATTGAAAGTACAGATGTTTTAAAAGCTCAATTTATAAATAAATCATTTTTTAATTTAATAGTCTGTTTTAATGATTTATTGAAATTAACCGAAGTTAGTGGCAAAGAGAGAGCAATAGTATCTTATATTTTAGAGACAGAAAATTTGACTCCAAAGTTATATAATATTTTATTAAGTTTAGAAATTGAGTATAAAGAGTTAAAAAAGAGGTTTTTAAGAGAGTCTTCAATTCAAGCACTTGCACTTTATAATAATAAAGTAAATACAGCCAAATCCGATGAAATTTTAAATATTTATTAAAAAAAGATTTTGGAAAGATTTTTGCTTGAGTTGACTCAAAAAAATGTGGGGTCAACAATGAAACAATATACAAAAGCAAAAGCATTGCTTGAATCGTTAAAGACAATACCAGATTATAGAGTAGATATAGGAAAGATACAGTATCCATTAGCAGAAGTGCTATTTATGGTGATATTTGCATTACTAAAGGGTAATACAAAATTCAAAGAGATATTTGGGTGGATGGTTTATAATAAAGAAAACCCGATACTTAAAGATATTTTTGAAAAAGATAAAATTGAAATACCGTCCAAATCTACATTGCATGATATATTGACAAACACCGA
>NZ_FOXB01000026.1 GCF_900115615.1 Hydrogenimonas thermophila
TCATAATACAAGCAACATGACTTTTCTTTGCAATATCTATGCCAACATAGTACATAAAACATAACTCCTTCTTGATTGCTTGATATTTGGGTTGTGCTCACAGCCTCCTAACTCTATAGAACGGTAGAACATAAGCTCTCCAATAGCGTTTCATAGGTGAGTTAGCTAGCCCAAATTAGATAGGCTTTGTTGGGTCATCTTCTGACAAGGACAAACAGATCTTTAATTTGTGCCATTGACTGTGAATTGCAAAAAGCAGCTAACACAACTGTCTTTATGCTAACACAACTTTTATAACTTTTTCATCCTCTTTTGAGTGATGAGAAGTTATAAATGTATTATAGGAGGACAGTTAATGAAAGGGAGAATTTCAGAATTTAATTCTGAAAATAGTATAGGTAAAATAACCACACCAGCAGGAACTATTTTTGAATTCCATCTAAACTCTTGGATGAGTACGAATAAAACACCTGAAAAAGATATGAAAGTTTTATTTGATATTTCAGGTAAAAAAGCTGTTAACATAGAACTTTATGAAAATATTTCTATACATACATATAACAAAGACACATCTGATAAACCTAATCAAAAAAATGAAGATATTAATGAGTTAGAAGTTGACTTTCAAATAGACAAAGATGAGAATGAAGAGTCTATACGTAATATTTTATGCTCTGATCCATCTTATATTGCGACAGATACAAAATCAGCAATTTATAACTATTTTTCAAATGTTGTAAAAGAGTGTATTGATAAGAAAAAATATTTAAGATATAGAAACACTCTTGATTATATAAAAACAAAACGATTTTTAATGTCTGCATACAATAATTTAGTAGAGATAGATTGTAATTTTGAAAATTTTGAATTAGCAAATTTAAAAAGGGATATTGACGAAATTTATAAAATTTATACTAATTTTAAAAAAGCTTCACTATATACAAAGAGTGCTTATAACATCATATTTCTAAGTCGCCACCCAGAACAAAAAAAGTTACAATTAAAACTTGAAACAAATAGAGATAAAATATCTTTATTAAATTCAGAAGTAGAAAAGTTGGAAACAACGATAAAAGAGAAAAGTGCAAAACTCTCTACTCTTCCTATTGAAAGTGACTTATACAAACAATTAAATAAAAATATAAAAAACTTAAAAAGAGAACTGGTTGATACAATTCATGAAATAGGAACATTAATAGAAGAAAATAAAAAATATTTTGAAAGTATTCAAGAATTTTACGATAAATACTACCTTGATTTTCAAAACAATCTAAATTTATTTGTAAAAGAGTACGATCAAAAATTAAAAAAAATACTAGATGTTTTAGCTTACCGTTTTGATAAAAGTATATGGAAAAAAGCGAAAAATTCTGAGTTAATCAAAGAGCATTTTAGCAAAGCTGATATTAATGATGAATTTAGCACAGAGACTTATCTTAAATATTACTTAAAGTCAATCGATAAATCAAAAGCAAGTTTAGAACACCAAGAACTGTATAGATTACAGGAGTATTTTGAAGAGCAAAAAAGAAAAGTTATTTTATGTTTCGATGATGAACCTGCTTTTTTAACTCTTGTAAAAAATATTATAGTTAAAATAGATAAAAAAATAGATGTTTTTCTATCTACAAGAAAAGAGATGGCAATAAATAGTATAAAAAAATATCAACCACATATATTAATAATTAATCCTAATATTAAAGAAATAGATATAAAAAACTTTATTCCAGATATTGAAATCTCATTTTTTGCTGATAGAATTGATAAAAATCTTCTTATAATGGCAAAAAACTCTAATGTTTCCTCTATTCTACAAAAAACTTTGCAAGAAGATATACTTAAAAAAGAGATTGAGAAATATATAAAAAATCTTTAAACTAGGAGTCAAAAAAATATGTTTACCGGACTTATTCGAGAGATGGCTGAAGTTATAAGCTTTGATAACAAGTTCCTCTCTCTAAAAGCAAAATACCGTCCTAATATTGGTGACTCCATAGCAGTAAATGGTGTCTGCCTTACAGTTGTCAAAGTTGGTGAAGGCAACTTTACAGTAGAGGTAGCTGATGAAACAAGAAGTGTAGTGGCATTGGAAAACTTCAGTGGTCAAGTACATATTGAACCAGCTATGCAGATGGGTGATAGATTTGAAGGGCATATTGTTCAAGGACATGTAGATACAATAGGTACAATTACCAAAATTGAAAAACGTACCAATGGAACAGATTTTTATATTACTATTCCAACTAAATTTTTAGAGTATGTTATTCCCAAAGGCTCTATTACGATAGATGGAGTAAGTTTAACTGTCAATGATGTAGATGATAATGGATTTCGTCTGACCATAATTCCACATACAATGAAAGAGACTAGATTTGGCAGTTACAGCATAGGTACAAGAGTTAATATAGAGACTGATCTATTTGCAAGATATGTTGCAAACATTCTAGATCGCAGAGAGCAGATTAGAAAAAAAGGGTGGGAAAATATAGAACATATTCAATCACTCTATTAAGGAACCTTAGCATTATGAAATACAAACATTTTTCTATTCAAAATCTCTTTTCTAAATCTGTTCCAAATAGCGGTGAACTATTTGAAACTCTTCTAAAAAATAATGAAGTAACTATTGAGGTTATTGTTAGCAGTAATTCACCTGAACCTACTCAATACAACCAACCCCATGATGAAGCAGTTCTATTAATTACAGGCAAAGCAAATCTTTTAATTAATGAAAAAGAGGTCGTAATGAATCCAGGTGATTTTCTTCATATACCAGCAAACACTCCACATAAAGTTTTAAAGACAGAAAAAGGAACAAGATGGCTAGCAATTCATACTAAAGGAGCATTATGCTAACCCCTAAAGCAGCTGCATTAAAATATAACTCATTAAATGACAATGCACCAAAAGTTATTGCCTCAGGTAAAGGAGACCTTGCTCTAAAAATTATTGAAAAAGCAAAAGCATTTGATATACCTCTTTTTCAAAATGAGATTCTTGCTGAAGCACTAACAAAACAAGAGATTGACACAGAAATAGATCCTCAACTTTTTAAAGCAGTAGCAGAAGTTTTTGTATGGCTAATGAAAGCAGAAGAGAGTATAGAACTATCTTCAAATTAAGTATTTATACATAAAAAATGTTCATATTTGGTTCACAAATAAATATTATAATCAAGCATAATCTATAAAAATATGAGGAGGAAAAGATGCGAAATTTAGGAAAGTTGTTAGTATTAACAGCCTGTTCAACTCTTCTGCTCAATGCATCAGATGGTGCAAGTATAGCTCAAAAGTATGGCTGTATGGGATGTCATGCTATCATTGGTAAAAAAAATGCACCTGCCTTTAGGGGAGTTGCAAACAGAAACCTTAGATTTAATGGAAGCAATGCAAAAGCATCCATAATTAACAGTATTAAAAATGGTTCAAAAGGTAAATATCCTAACTTTACAAATAGTGTTATGCCTCCTTTCCCAAATATCTCTGATGATGAACTTAATACGTTAGCAGATTGGATTCTCTCTCAAGCAGGAAGAAGAGGACAAGGTCAAGGTATGGGACGCGGACAAGGCGGTGGAAGAGGAATGAGCTACTAATTACTTACTGCTATTTCAATTAACCCAATCTTGCTATATTTTTTAAAAGCTGATTGGGTTTTCTTATAAAAACTATCTTACCTGTTACATTTTATATTTTATCCACTTTGCAAAAATAAAGCTTTTGACAATATTTTACTACTTTGCAAAAATGTTATAATCATTTAGATTTTGAAAGAATATGGTTTTAATTTAAAAGATAAAAAGGAAATAGATGACTATACTATTTGCTCCAAGCGAAGGTAAAAAATCTGGTGGTACACTTCCACCTATTGACAAAGATGCATTCTGTTTTCCAAACCTTTACTCATATAGAGAGGAAGTCATAAAAAAATATAACAACTTTTTACACAATGCTTCCAATGAAGAGCTAAAAAAACTTTTTGGAGTAAAAGATGAAAAATTAATTGAACACTACAAAACAGACATCTTTGCTCTAAATAGTATAAAAGCTGTTGAACGATATGACGGTGTAGCTTACAGCTATTTAGGTTATGAAAATCTTTCAGAAAAGGCAAAACAATACATTGATAATAATCTTATTATATTTTCAAATCTATTTGGTCCTATTTGTGCGAAAGATAGAGTTCCTGAATATAAATTGAAACAGGCAGAGAAGATTGGTGAGTTTGCACCTGAAAAGTTTTATAAAGAGCATTTTAGCAGTGAATTAGATCTATATCTTGAAAAAAATGGTCCTATTGTCGATCTTCGTGCAGGATTTTATGATAAATTTTACAAAATAAAAGCCCCATATATAACAATGAAGTTTTTAAAAAATGGAAAAACAGTAAGCCACTGGGCTAAAGCTTATCGTGGGATCATTTTAAAAGAGATGGCAAAATACTCAATAATGGATGAACATAGTCTACTTGCTATGGATATAGAGAATCTATCTATTGTTGAGATAAAAGAGATCAAAAACAAAAAAGAGATTGTTTACGAAATTTTATCTTAAAGGGAAGAAGAGTGAATCTAGAGCAAAACAGTGAACATTCTATTGATTTTTGTATGCTTGATTACAAGTGTAGCTATCTTCCAGATCAAAATACTAGAATGTACTACAGATATATGCGTCAAGCAAGTAAGGAGCTTGTAACTGCTTTAATCAAACGTGGCTGGAGACGCTTTGGATGCTACTTTTTTCATCCTATATGTGCTAAATGCAATGAGTGTAAAAGCCTGCGAATAGATGCAGAAAATTTCAAACTAAGCAGATCACAAAAGCGTGTTATTAAAAAAAATAGTGATACCTATATATACATTAGAAAACCTGGAATGACAAAGGAGCATTTGGATCTATATGATCGATTTCACAAATATAAAAGTGAAATAAGTGATTGGAAATATACACCTATTAACTCTCAGCACTATTATGAAAACTTTGTTGACGGCTCTCACAACTATGGAAAAGAGGTTTTATATTTCATAGATGATAAACTGGTTGGGGTTGATCTTATAGATATAGTTGATGATGGAATCAGCTCTATCTACTTCTATTATGATCCTGAATATAGTAAATATTCACTTGGGACTTACTCTCTTTTGATGCAGATAGAGATTGCTAAAAGACTTAGATTAAAATGGATCTATTTGGGATACTGGGTAGATGGGTGTAAATCATTCGCTTATAAAATGAATTTTAAACCTATGCAGATTTTAGATGGGTTTCCGACTCTTTCACAAGAGCCGGAGTGGAGAGAAATTTAACCTAACAATGCTTTTACGCGCTCAACAACATTAGGAATAGTAAAGCCGAAGTGTTCAAACAAGTCACCGGCTTTACCGCTTGCTCCAAAACTGTTCATACAAAGAACATCATCAGCAAAGCGATACCACTCATTACCTGCAGCTGCTTCGATAGCAAGAACTTTTGTATTTGGATCGATTACTGCATCTATATACTCAGCTCCTTGCTCAACAAATAGTTCATAACAAGGCACAGAAACTACATTAGCCATAATGCCCTGCTCTTCCAAGTGGCACCCAGCCTGAAGAGCCAACATCACTTCAGAACCTGTTGCAATGAGAGTTATCGTTGCATTCTCTCTCTTCTTAATTAGATAACCGCCTTTTTCAGCACTACCAAAAGCAATATCATCCTCTCCTTTAAGGACTTTTAGTTTTTGCCGACTGCAAACAAAAGCAGATGGTGCTTTAAGTTTAAGAGCTGCTTTCCAACAAGCAACATTTTCAGTAGCATCTGCAGGTCTGAATGTATAAAACCCTGGTAATGCTCTAAACTGACTTAAATGCTCTATTGGCTGATGTGTTGGTCCATCTTCACCAACACCAATACTGTCGTGCGTCCATACAAAGAAGTGCTGTAAACCACTTAATGCTGCAATACGAGCAGATGGTTTAAGATAGTCACTGAACACAAAGAATGTAGCACTAAAAGGTAGTAGCGGACCATACGCTGCAATACCGTTAGTGATAGCTGCCATTGCGTGTTCTCGGATACCAAAGTGGATATTTTTACCTTTAGGAAAATCTCCCATACCTTTTAGTTCTGTTTTATTAGATGGAGCAAGGTCTGCACTTCCACCAAGGAAACCTGGTATAGCTTTAGCTATTGCATTTAGAATTTTCCCATTACTGTCTCTTGTTGCCACTTCGCTTCCAGCTTCAAACTCAGGCCACTCAATAGCATCAAAATCAGGATTAAGAAGTCTCTCTAATGCTTCATTTTGTTCAATATATGGTGCTTGTTTTAACAGATGGTTCCACTCTTTTTCAGCCAATTCACCCTCTTCAACTGCACATCTGAAACGAACAAGTACATCATCTGGTATATAGAACTTCTTATCAGGATCAAAACCAGCCTCTTTTTTAGCTCTTGCAATCAAATCTTCACCAAGAGGTGCACCGTGACTGTTGTGATCACCCTCCATTTCACAAGCACCTTTTGCAATGACTGTATCTGCAATAATAAGTACCGGTTTATCTGCCTTTTTAGCTTTCTCAATAGCTTCATCTATCTTGGTATAATCGTGTCCATCTACCTCTAAAACTTCCCATCCTTGAGCCTCAAAACGAAGTTTTACATCTTCACTCCAAGCAAGTGAAGTATCTCCTTCAATGGTAATATTGTTAGAGTCATAAATCATAATCAAATTATCAAGCTTTAAATGACCGGCAATTGAGCAAGCTTCATAACTGATCCCCTCTTGCAAATCACCGTCGCCGCATAGACAGTAGACATTATGATCAATAATTTTTGCTGTTTCAGAGTTTACAAGGTTTGCACAATATTTGCTTGCCATTGCAAACCCTACTGCATTCGCAACCCCTTGCCCCAATGGACCAGTAGTTATCTCTACTCCAGGAGTATGTCCATACTCAGGGTGACCTGGAGTTTTACTTCCTAACTGTCTAAACTGCTTTAAATCATCTAAAGAGATGTCATATCCCCAAAGATGAAGCAGCGAATATATTAAACCTGTAGCATGTCCTCCACTGAAAACCAGACGATCACGATTGATCCATTTTGGATTTTTTGGATTATGTTTAAGATGCTTGGAAAGCACTACAGCTACATCAGCCAATCCCATAGGTGCACCTGGGTGTCCGCTATTTGCATTTTGTACCATATCAGCAGCAAGAAAGCGAATTGTATTTGTCATTTTTTTCATCATTTGATTATCCATGTGCATTTTATCCTTTATGTCGGTTAAGATATTGATTTAAAATCGGTTCTAGTTTGTCTTTAAGATGTAAATCGAAATTAGCCATCTGTTCTTTGATCTTTTCAGCTAAATTATCTGCTCTTTTCAGAGATCCTTCTAGCCCAAAATGATTAATATAGCTGTTTTTGTCTTCATCATTGCCAGTAGTTTTTCCTGCTTCGCAACTGCTTTGTGTAACATCTATAATGTCATCTTGAATCTGAAAAAGAAGACCAAGATCAAGCCCAAATTTAAAAAGCTCTTCTTGTTCTTTTTCATCAAGCCCTGCTATGATTGCACCCATTTTTAAACTTGCTGCTATTAAGCGACCTGTTTTATATTCATGCAAAAAGTCTATCTGTTCAGCAGCAAGTTTTTCTCCTTCAAAGTAGCAATCAATAGCTTGTCCAAGCACCATTCCACCAATTCCACCACTGTATGAAAGCTCTTTAATCAAAGCCACTTTTACATCATTATGCAAAGGTGCTGTTGCAATCATATAAAAAGCATGGGTGTTAAGTGCATCACCCACAAGTACTGCTGTTACTTCATCATACCTTTTATGAAGTGTCGGTTCACCACGACGCAAGTCTGCATCATCCATCACTGGCAGATCATCATGAATCAATGAATATGTATGTAACATTTCCAGAGCCATAGCAACAGGATATGCACTTTCACATATCATTGGTTCATATGCATCTACTACTGCCAGCAAAAGCTGAGGACGAAACCTTTTACCTCCGGCAAGAAGCATTGCTTTAAGTGCTTCATTAAATGTCGGATGAAAACTTGGTGCTTCCGGAAGATGTGTAGTCAAATAGCTTTCAAATTTCTGCATGACTGCCTTCTATAATATTTTGCGAATTATATCGAAGTTGTGGACAAAAAAAACTGAAAACCATCTCGTTCCCAAAGCATACTATTTGGCATACTTTTTTTAACTGCGTAATTAGACATAACTTTTTGAACATCAACCTGTTTGTAAACCAAACTTTCATCAATTTTTAAGAGTTTGTCTCCTTTTCGCAATCCACTTTTATATCCTGCTCCACTTTTGTCAATATTAGTAATTACAAGGTTTTTATCAAACCATATTCCCAAATGCTCTAAAAAAGTATCAGATACTTTGCCACCACCTACTCTTTTAAAACAGTTAACTCTATAACTTAAAAGTCTTTTATTTCTTTTTACCTCTATAAAAATCTTTCTACCAACTTTACAACTGTCAACTCTATCTCTAACCTGTTTTAGTGTAGGATTTTTTATTTTATTAATCTTTATAACTTTATCTCCAGGCAATAGAGGTGAGTTTACAAATGGATCAACTCTTTTTACTACTGTATATTTTTCATTAACTGAAAACCTTATACCAATATCACTATGTTTAGTATCTTTTTTTAGCAATTTTTTTATTGAAGTTACATCATACCACTCACCATTAATGTCAACTACTCCTGCAAGATGGCAGCATTCACCAAACAAAGCTCCCCGCTTTTTTACACTCTCCTTAATAAGACCAGGATAAATGGATGATGGATAAGAAAGAATTGTTACACTTTTTGGCTTATCAGACTGACAAAAAAAGAAATTTGTTCTATGTTTTGCTAAGTAGAAAGGTTTTTTTGTAGTATCTTGAAATAGACATAACCCTTTAAAACGATCATAAGCTATAATTTTTTTATTATTTGGGCACTTCAATGATATAAACCTATCTTTTGCCACAGCAAAAGTAGGATACCCATCTATTACTTTTAAACTTCCAGGGAAAAATCTCTTACACTCATTTGCAAAAATGAGTGTAGGGAATGAATATAAAAAAAAGATGAGAAGAAGCCAAATTTTCATTAGTTTTGGCTGTTGCCCCCTCCAGCAAAAGGGTTGAAGCCGCCGCCTAGCATACTTAAAGCAGCACTTTTTTTGTTATCTTCAACCATTTTAAAAAGATCATTAAGAGCTGATATGAGTAGAATCTGTAAACTTTCTTTATCTTCTAAAAGTGAGTCATCTATCTCAAGATCAATAACTTCACCCTTTCCATTGGCAGTGACCTTTATAAGACCACCGCCACTTTTAGCAGTAAGTTCAATTGATTCATTTTTTTCTTCAATCTCTTTAGCTTTTTTCTGAACCTCTTCAAACATTTTGCCCAGATCACCCATATTCAGCCCTTCAAACATTATAGCTCCTCATGCACAGATGCGATAGTATTGCTCTCTTCATTCATTAACACAACAGTTGGCTTATAGTTTTCTAACTCTTCTTCACTATACGAAGCATAAGCAACAATAATTATTTTATCGCCGGGATGTGCTTTTCGGGCTGCTGCACCATTTAAACATATATCGCCTTTACCTCGCTCACCGCGTATAATATAGGTGCTAAAACGCTCACCATTATTGATATTTAATATTTCAACTTTTTGCCCAATACGCATTTTTGCAGCATCAAGCAAATCTTCATCAATAGTTATAGAGCCAACATAATTCAAGTTGGCATCTGTAACTGTTGCACGGTGAATTTTTGAATAGAGCATTTCGATCTGCATTGTTAACTTGCTCCGGTCATCTTCATCATCTGTTCAGGGGAGATAGGATCATCCCACGCTCCAGACTCAATTACAAAGTCCTCAACTACTTTACCACCAATAATATGTTCATCAATAATTCTATCAATCTTTTCTTTTGTAAGACCAGCATACATGACATGACCTGGTTCAACTAGCATAACAGGTCCATACTGACATCTGTTCAAACAACCTGTTCTAACAGGCTGAACAGTTCCTATAATTCCTTTCTCCATCAATCTTTGTGCAAGATATTGAAAAATGTCCCGTGTCTCATTTGTAACACAGCTTGGTCTAGGCATCCCTGGAGGAGATGACTGTTCACATTTAAATATATAAAATGCAGGTTGTGGAATTCCCATGTAACCATCCTTATTTCAGATAAATTTTGTCCTAATTATAATGTTTGTCTCTTAACATTTTATTACATCGTAATTTTAGCAGAATATACAAAAAAAGATAAGATAAATAGTTGCTTAATCATAATTTGATGACAAAATAGTCTATTTTTTCATACTTTTATTTAAGATTCAAAATTTCTCTTATTACTTCTCTGTCATCAAAAGGGATCTTTGTCCCATTGATCTCTTGAAATGCCTCATCTCCCTTGCCTAAAACAAGTAACACTTCTCCATCTTCAAGCTCATCTATAGCTTTTTTAATAGCCTCTTTTCTATCAACTATTTTTTCAATCTTATCTTTTTCTTTAATTCCTTCAGCAATTTCATCTATAATTTTTGCTGGATCTTCGCTTCTAGGATTATCACTTGTTATATATACTTTTTTAGCTATAGATGCTGCTGCACGTCCCATAGCAGGGCGTTTGCTTCTATCTCTATCGCCTCCAGCACCAAATACTACACGTACCTCTTTCTCTTTTAATGAATCAAGAACTTGTTTTATGCCATCTTCTGTATGAGCAAAATCTACAATTATAAGAGGTTTTTCACTTACTGTCTCCATACGCCCGGAAACACCACCAAAATTTTCTGCTGCTTCACAAATTTCACCAAGATCTTCATCTGTCAAAATATGTACTGCTGCTATAGCTGCTGTTATGTTATAAAGGTTAAAAAATCCTTGAAGTGTAGTTTCAAATGGTACAACTGTCTCAAAATGTTTTAAAACTCCGCTGACTCCTCCACCTAGAGTATATGCCATTATTTTATATGTTGCAGGGTTTTCAATACCATAACTAAAACTGTTTTGTATATTAAAATGTAAAATATCTTCATCACGATTTATAAGTTTTTTACCACTATCTTGAAAAAAACTGCTTTTTACAGCACGATACTCTTCTAAAGTTTTGTGATAGTCTAAATGATCACTTGTAACATTTGTATGTATTTTTAAAGCAAACTCTATGCCTTCTATGCGATTTTGATCAATTGCATGTGAACTGACTTCCATTACAAAAAATTCACATAGCGATTTTTTTGCTTCAAACATATGATATATAGTTGCCAAAGAAGGAGGAGTAGTCAAAGACTTATCTTCTATCTTTTTATCGTTTATAAAAAGTCCTCTTGTTCCTTGAAGTGCAGTTTTATACCCCAAGTCAAGCAAAATTGAGTAAATAGCTGCTGCTGTAGTTGTTTTGCCATTTGTACCAGTTATTCCAACTACATCTAAACTGTTTAACCCTAACTTTTCTATTAACTCTTTTGGGGTTATAAGTTTGGCATTTTTTGATGTCGCTTCTTCAATATAACTTTTATTAAGTTTGGTAACAAGAAAATGTTTATCTTTATCTGCTTCACGACTATCATCAGTGACAATGCCGATATCACCACCGAAATCGACTGTCACTATAAATCCTTCATCTTCTTAATTAAATCTTGTAATTTTTCTTCACCAGGATATGCCAATGCTACACCTTCTATGTATCTCATTGCCATATCGTTAAATCCGTTATTTACAAGTTGTTGTAAAAAATCAAGTAAATCTTTTTTATCTGTAATAACTACACGCGTAGAGAACATAATATCCTCAAAAGCACGTCTAAAACTACCACGCTGTCTTACTAGCTCTTTAAAATCTTCGTAACTAATTCCATTAACATATTCATCTTTGCCTAACAGCGTTCCATCTAAAAGAGTAGAAATTTTTTCTAATGCATCATCCAATGAGACTATCATCTCTTCAATTATCTTTTCAGCATTCTCATTATCTTCACTTTTTAAAACTTGATAGTACTCAAAAAGGGCTTGTGCCTCTTCATCATTCTCATTTGCTATATCGCTTAAAATCGCACCAATTCTTGCTTCTTGTAAATTAGGAAAATCTTTTAATAATAGACCATATATACGCATTGCTTCTTCATACTCACCGCTATAAAAATAGTTCTCGGCTCGCTCTAGAATTTTTTCTGTTTTTTTTGTTTTCACTTTTTCATATCTCCTTTTTACCGAAAATATATCGGCAAAAATATTCATCTTAAACTATAATTTTATATAGTTATTATGCAAGTTTATCCCACTGATCTTCCATACCAACAGGTACATTTACAACCTCGATTTCAGGATGTATATCCATTCTCATTTGACGTTCTACACCATACTTTAATGTATTTCCACTACTAGGACATCCAATACATGCACCTTGCAATTGTACATACACTTTGGCATTTTTTATACCAAGCAATTTAATATCACCACCATCTAAAGCAAGAGATGGTCTTACTTTTTCAATAACATTTTGTACAGCTGGGTATAAATCTTCATCGCTAAATGGTATCATTCTTTTTATCCTGATAATAGATTATTAAACAGTTATAAAACCCTGATATATTAGACTATTTGGTTTTAAGACTGTTTAGACTTCTATAATAACAAAATTGATAAAATTTGGCAACAGATTTTTGAAAAAATTAGAAGAGTTTAGAAGAATTTAATTTCGGGACATTTAGTCCCGAAATATCAAAGCTTATACTAGCTCGATAATTGCCATCTCCGCAGAGTCTCCACGTCGCTGGCGTGTTTTAATGATTCTGGTATAACCACCATTTCGTTCTGCATATTTAGGAGCAATCTCTTCAACAAGTTTTTTTGTTGCTTTTTTGTCCTGTAACTTAGCAAAAACTGCACGGTGTGCATTGAAATCGCCTGCTTTAGCACGAGTAACCATTTTTTCAAAAACACTTCTTAGTGTTTTTGCTTTAGCAAGAGTAGTCTCAATACGACCATGCTCAACTAAAGCAATAGATAGGTTTTTCAATAAAGCAGCGCGATGAGAAGATGTTCGGCTAAGTTTGCGATATCCATGTCTATGTCTCATCGTTATTCCTTATTATTTTATTTTTTTGAGCTTTCTATTTTCTTTTTCAGCTGTTTAGCAGTCTCTTGATCAAGTTCAGTTCCAACAGGGAACCCAAGCTCTTCAAGTTTTGCTTTAATCTCTTCTAAAGATTTTTTACCAAGATTTTTTATATCTTTAAGCTCGCTTTCACTCATTAGTACAAGTTCGCCAAGATATTTCAAACCTGCACGCTCAAGAGAGTTGAAACTTCTGGCACTAAGACCTAAAGTATCCAATCCCTGCATTAATGTTTTTACAAGAGAATTTTCTGCCGCAGGTGCAGTAACCTCTTCTGAAACATTGATGTCTAATATATTATTAAATACAGACATCTGTCGATACATAACTTCTATAGTGTTTTTGAATGCTGTAACAGGATCAATCTGTCCATCTGTTTCTATGTCAAAAACAATCTTCTCATAGTTAGGATTGTCTTCAACCAGCATATTCTCTATTGTATAGTTTGCAGCACGAACTGGTGTAAAGAATGCATCTAGTGCAATAAAACCTTCAGGCAATTCGTCACGTAAATCTTCACTAGGAACATAACCAATGCCCTGATGAATAAGTAGTGAAAAATTTAGTTCAGCATCTTCATTTAAAGTTGCCAGAAAACCGTCAGGTGTAACTACTTCTACCTGTTCATTGCTTAAATCTGCACCGGTGATTTCTATTGGTCCAGTAAAACTATAATTTACTTCTACCTTTTTTTCATCACCTTTGATTTTAAAACGAAGATTTTTGAGGTTGATAATAAATATTGCAACATCCTCAAGCATTCCACGAACAGAGTCAAATTCGTGTGATGCTCCTTCAATTTTAACACCTATAGGTGCATACCCAATAGTACTTCCAAGAAGTAGGCGTCTGATTGGATGAGCTAATGAAACTGCATATCCTGTTTCAAATGGATATGCTGTAATTCGCATCCTGTTTTCACCAGTCTGCTCAATTTCAACCTCGCTTGGCATAAAGGGCGATGTTTTTATTCTTTTCACTTTAAAATGTCTCCTTTCTTTGCGAACAAGTTCCCAAAGAAATTCCTCTCACTGTTGTGCTTTGCACTCTCTTTGAGGTTGTGCTTTAGCACTCTCTTTGAGAAATCTACGCCTTTGGCGAGAGAAACCCCCACCAAATCACAATTTGATGATAAGGGTTTCATTGGCAACTCAACTATTAACTATTACTTGCTGTAAAGCTCGACGATCAATCGTTCTTCAACAGGAATTACAACTTCTTCACGCTCTGGAATTCTAGTGAAAATACCAAAAGCTTTATCGTGATCAACATCAATCCAAGGAGAAATACCAGTTTGTCTAGTTAACTCCATTGCTCTTTGAATTTGTGGATTGTTTTTGCTTTTCTCTTTTACTTCAATCTTCTGTCCTGGTTTAACGCGGTAAGAAGGAATGTTTACTCGTTTTCCATCAACAAGAATATGTCCATGAGTTACAAGCTGACGTGCGAATGCTCGTGTTGTTGCAAATCCCATTCGATAAACAACATTGTCAAGTCGTCTCTCTAGAAGAGTAATTAGGTTTTCCCCTGTGTTACCTTCCATTCGGCTTGCATCTTTAAAGAGTCGTCGGAATTGCTTTTCTGCAACACCGTACATAAATTTCGCCTTTTGCTTTTCACGCAACTGCAAACCATATTCACTGATTTTTGTTCTTCTTTGTCCATGCTGTCCTGGTGCATATGGACGTTTATCAATTGCGCTTTTTCCTGCTAGTCTTCTTTCGCCTTTGAGTCCGAGACTCACGCCAAGGCGACGTTCGATCTTTTCTACTGGTCCTCTATATCGTGCCATCTCGTCCCCTTATACTCGTCGTCGTTTCGGAGGTCTACAACCATTATGTGGAAGTGGAGTAATATCTTTAAACCACATTACTCTTATTCCCTCGATTGCGCCTACGCTTTTTACTGCAGTCTCACGACCGCTTCCAGGTCCCTGTACTTTAATACCGACCTCTTTAATTCCATGCTCCATAGCTTTTGCCATTGCATCTTCAACAGCTTGCTGTGCTGCATAAGGAGTAGACTTTTTGCTTCCCTTAAATCCAAGAGAACCTGCACTGCTCCATGAAATCACATTACCTGCTTCATCAGTTACGGTGATTACAGTGTTGTTGTATGTAGCACTGATGTAAACTACACCGCGTGCAATATTCTTTTTTACAATCTTTTTTCTTGTTGTTTTACGTTTAGCCACTGCTTACTCCTTACTTGCTAGCTGCGCCGACAGTTTTACGTTTACCTTTGCGTGTACGAGCATTGGTTTTTGTCTTCTGTCCACGAACTGGAAGACCGCGTCGATGGCGAAGACCGCGATAGTTACCAAGGTCCATCAATGCTTTGATGTCCATTGCAACTTTTTTACGTAGATCCCCTTCAACCATATAGTTGTTTTGGATCTCATTACGAATAGCTGCAGCTTCATCTTCAGTTAACTCGTGTACACGCTTATCATAACTGATACCAGTTGCATCAAGAATTTTTCTTGAAGTTGCCAATCCGATACCATAGATGTATGTTAAAGCATACTCCATACGTTTTTTCTTAGGTAGATCAACACCTGCAATACGTGCCATCTTTTATCCTTGTCTCTGTTTGTGTTTTGGGTTAACACAGATGACGCGAACAATGCCTTTTCTTTTAATGATCTTACATTTGTCGCACATCTTTTTAACCGATGGTCTAACTTTCATTATTAGCTCCTTTATATGTTGCACAAGCATAACTTATACAACTACGCTAATGCTGAGTCAACTCAGCAGAAGGCTTATACAATACAGTATTAAAGCCGCCTAATTATTCTATTTCTACTACTGCACTGAACAACAAACCCATAACTTGGAATTTGCCCCAAACAGGTTTGATGAGTTAGATCAAACCGACCCTTGCATAAACAGTGCAATTTATGCAAAACTCCTTCACGTAGATGGAAAAGGGGATGGAATTATACTTTAAGGCAACTTACAGCTTACTTATATCTGTAAGTTATGCGCCCTTTATCCAAGCTGTAAGGTGTAAGTTCAACCTTAACCTTGTCTCCTGGAAGAATTCTAATGTAGTGCATACGCATTTTACCTGCAATATGACACAATACAACATGTCCATTTTCCAACTCTACACGAAAAGTAGCATTTGGAAGTGCTTCAATTACCTTACCGTCTATTTCTATTACATCATCTTTAGCCATTCTAACTCCTTACGCTTGCGATAAAATTTCAGCTCTGTTTCCCACTACAACTACAGTATGTTCATAGTGGCTGCCTCTTAAGCCGTCTTGACTTACAACAGACCATTTATCATCCAAAATTTTAGGTATTCCTACTTTTTGACAAACCATTGGTTCAAGACAGAATACCATGCCATTTTTAATTTTAGGTCCGCTTTTTGGTGATCCATGCTCTAAATAATTTGGTATTTCAGGCTCTTCATGTGGTTTACGTCCAATACCATGACCACAGAAATTAAGAAGTGGTGTATACCCTCTTGATTTAATGAATTTTTCCAGCTCTAAACTAAGCTCTTTAAAACGTAATCCAGGCTTGATTATATCTATAGCGTAGTAAAGTGCATCTTTTGCACAAGCTATAAGTTTTTCATCCTCTTCTGAAATTTTACCAATTGGAATTGTAACAGCAGCATCACCATACCATCCTTTATACTCTGTACCAATATCTAGTCCTAAAATATCACCCACTTTAACTTTGGTATCATCTGGAATACCATGAATGATAACCTCATTTAAAGATGTACAAACAGAAGCTGGAAAACCATACAGACCTTTAAATGATGGTCGAGCACCTTGTGAACGGACAAAGTCTTCGCCCATTGCATCGATCTCTTTAAGAGTCATACCTGGTTTAATATTATTTTCCAGATAATTTAGTGTCTCTTTAACAATTTTATTTGCTTTTCTTAATATCTCGATCTCTGCAGGCTTGCGGATTGCGATGGACATTAGAGGCCCACCGCACTTAGAGTTTCATATTTGCTCATATAGATCTGAGCTTCTATTTTACGCATGGTATCTAAAGCGACTTGTACAACAATCAGAACAGCTGTACCGCCAAAGTAGAATGGTACTCCCATACTCTTAACCAAGATCCACGGAAGTGTAGATATAAGCGCAAGGTAAATTGCACCCCAAAATGTCAATCTGCTGGCAACTTCATTTAGAAATTCTGCCGTATGTTCACCAGGACGAACACCCGGAATAAAACCACCTTGACGTTTGAGATTATCTGCAATATCTTTTGCATTAAAGACAATTGAAGCATAAAAATAGGCAAAGAAAATGACAAACAGGAACATCAAAAAGTTGAATGTATAGCTGTTTGGATTCAGAAAATCTGATATCTTTTGAACTATAGGATTAGTTGATGCTTGCAAAATTGTTGACGGGAACATCAATATTGCAGATGCAAATATTGGAGGAATTACCCCACTTAAATTCACTTTTATCGGAATATAGTTCATTACCCGTTTTTGCTGATTTTGCATCATTACTTTACGCGAATAGCTTACAGGAACTCTTCGCTCACCAAGTTCAACATAAATAATAAAGCCAACAGTTGCAATAATGATTGCCAATATAGCTAGAACTACTAAAAAGTTAAGTTCACCAGTATTTACCAAATTTATTGTACCGCCTATTGCTGACGGAATAGAAGAGACAATGCCGGCAAAGATAATCAAAGATATACCATTACCCACACCTCTTTGGGTAATCTGTTCACCAATCCACATTAAAAGCATAGTACCAGTAAGCATAGAGAATGCTGCAACTGTAATAAACGTTGTTGTATCAATCATTATTGCACTTTCGCCGCCTTTTCCTGTAAGACTTTGAAGTCCAATGGCTACACCTACTGCTTGAATTAATGTAATAGCAATTGTGGCATAACGGATAATTTGCATATATTTTGTCATTCCGTCACGCTCTTTTTTCATTTTACCGAGTTCAGGAAAGGTTGCAGCAAGTAGTTCCATAATGATTGAAGCAGTAATGTAAGGCATAATTCCGAGTGAAATTATACTAAGACGTTCAACAGCATTTCCACTGAACATATTGAACATGCCTAATGCATTGTTTGAGTTGGTATCAAAGAACTCTTTGATTACATCGATGTTAACACCGGGAACCGGCACATAGGCCAGGATCCGGTATGCCAGCAAAAATCCCAAAGTTATTAGGATTTTATTGACCAATGATTTATTCATTGTTATTTTCCGCTGGTCGAAATTCGCTCGTCTTTAATTTTTGCAGCAAGCTCACGAGCAGCTTTACCGATCAATTTAACGCGCTTATATTTACCTTTAATGGTATGAACACTTGAGAGTGTCTCCATAGTAATCTCTTCAAGCTCTGCAATTGCAGGAACACGCTCTATATTTAGCACATACGGCTTTTCTACTCTTGAAGTAAAACCGATTTTTGGTAAGCGTCGCTGAATTGGTTGCTGTCCGCCCTCAAAGCCGCGTTTTTGCTTATATCCAGTTCTAGACTTCTGTCCTTTATTACCACGTGTAGCAGTTTTGCCCATTCCGCTACCTTGACCACGTCCAACACGCTTACGGTTCTTGGTGCTTCCTTGAGCATTTGTAAGATTGTGAAGTGACATCGCTTATCCTTTAATTCTGCTAAGAGCTTCAACAGTTGCTCGTACTAGGTTGTTTGGATTGTTTGAACCTAGTGATTTAGTCAGGATATCTTTAATTCCGGCAAGTTCAATTACTGGGCGTGCAGCACCACCGGCAATAACTCCGGTACCTTCACTAGCCGGTTTAAGCAATATTTTACTTGAGTTATATTTATGTTCAATATCATGAGCAATTGTTGAGCCTTTGATATTGACTTTAACCAAGTTTTTAAATGCTTCATCGATTCCCTTGCGGATCGCATCAGGAACCTCTTTAGCTTTACCCATACCAAAGCCGACAGTTCCATTGCGGTCACCCACAACAACGAGTGCTGTAAATCGGAAACGTCGACCACCTTTGACAACTTTAGTGACACGGCCGATGTTGACGATTACTTCTTCAAAATCTTCTCGATTGATATTTTCCATGCTCTTACCTTTACACCTGTATTCCGTTTTCACGTAAAGCATCGGCAAATGCCGCAACAACACCGTGATAGATGTATCCGTTACGGTCGAATACCGCTTTTTCTAGACCTTTAGCTTTCATTGCAGCAGCTAAAGTTTCAGCAACTTTAACAGCTGCTTCTTTGTTTGCTTTTAGTCCCATTGCACGACCGTCTGCAGCAGCTAGTGTCACACCGGCAACATCATCAATCGCTTGAGCATAAAAGTGCTTGTTAGATCGGAACACGGTAACACGCGGCTTATCTGCAGTACCAGAAATTTTGCCGCGAACACGCGCTTTACGCTTTGCGCGCTGCAGGTTTTTCTTCAAAAGTAATGTTCTATTCATTTTTCAACCCTTATTTACCTGTTTTACCGGCTTTGCGGAGAATAACTTCATCCACATATTTAACACCTTTACCTTTGTAAGGTTCAGGTGGACGGAATGCACGAATCTCAGCTGCTACCTGACCAACTTTTTGCTTATCTGTACCTTTTACAGATATAACATTCTTTTCAACTGCAATCTCAATTCCTTCAGGAATATCATAGTTAACAGGGTGAGAAAAACCTAGTTGGAGTTCAAGAACTTTCCCCTTAACAGCTGCACGATATCCAACACCGTTAATTTCAAGTTTCTTCTCAAACCCTTGAGTCAAGCCAATGATCATGTTTTGTGTCAGAGCACGGTAAGTACCCCAGAATGCACTGCTTGCTTTATTTTCACCTTTTCGGTGGAAAATAATTTGATTATTTGCAATTTCAATGTCTACACGACCATGAGTATCGAGACGCTTTACATCTTTTCCTTTGGAAACGACAACTTCTGTACCCTCGACTTTTACTTCTACACCAGCCGGGATATCAATCGGTTTCTTTCCTATTCGTGACATTTTTAATCCTTACCAAATACTACAGAGAACTTCGCCACCGATGCCGCGCTTGTACGCTTCATCATTTGGAAGAACACCCTGAGATGTACTAACTACAATAGTACCATAGCCATTTTTAAATCGCTTAATAGCCTCTTTGCCCTGATAGATACGACGACCAGGCTTAGATATACGTTTAATCTCATTGATTACGCTACGTCCATTGTCATCATACTTGAGCACAACATTGATGCTCTTTTTACCTTCGTTTTCAACTACTTTATAGCTCTCAATGTAACCTTTCTCTTGAAAGATTTTCATGATAGCTTCAACAATTTTACTATACATCAGTGTTGTGACTTCAAGTCGTCGCATTGATGCGTTTCTGATGCGTGTCAGAGAATCTGCAATCAGATCGTTCACCATGCATTATCCTTTTTATTTATTGAATTAAATTTAAGAGGCGGCAATGCCGCTCTCTTTTGTTTTAAATAAGCTGAGATTACCAGCTTGCCTTCTTCATTCCTGGAATCAAACCTTCACTACCCATCTTTCTAAGGCAGATACGACAAATACCAAAATCTCTGTAAACTGAGTGTGGTCGTCCGCAGATACTACATCGAGTATATGCACGGACTTTGAATTTAGGTTTTCGCTTCTGCTTAGCAATCATCGATTTCTTAGCCATTTTGTCGTCCTTTTGCAAAAGGCATACCAAGCTTCTCAAGAAGTAAGAATGCCGCTTTGTCACTGTCAGTTGTTGTGACAATCGTAATATTCATACCATGTGTTTTAATGATGTTGTCATACTCAACTTCTGGGAACATAAGCTGCTCATCCAAACCAAAGTTGTAGTTACCATGACCATCAAATCCATTGCGAGGAACACCACGGAAGTCTTTAACCCGTGGAAGTGCAATAGAGATGAGTTTGTCAAGGAAATTATACATCATATCGCCACGTAATGTTACTTTAACACCTACAGGCATTCCTTCACGTACTTTAAATCCTGCAACAGATTTTTTAGCAGGAACAATCATCGCTCTTTGACCAGCAATTACTGTTATGGTATCAGCAATATTTTGTACAAGCTTTGTATCTTTTGCATCATTACCGCAACCAACGCTGATAACAATCTTTTCTAGTGAAGGTATCAACATTGGGTTTTTAAGCTCAAGCTCTTCTTGTAATACTGGCTTGAGTTCATTGAATTTCTCTTTGAGTCTCAACATCTTATGCACCTTCTACTTTGCGTACGTTGGAGATGTGAATAGGCATCTCTTTGTTAACGAAACCGCCTTCAGGATTCTGCTCAGTTGGCTTAACAGCCTTTTTAACAACCTTGCATCCTGCAACGATAACGGCATCTTTTTTAGGAAGAACTTGAAGAACTTCTGCTTTTTTGCCTTTGTCATCTCCGGCGATAATCTCTACAGTATCGCCCTTTTTGATTTTGAACTTCTTAGCCATTATAGAACCTCCGGTGCGAGCGATACAATTTTCATGAAGTTAGCATAACGAACTTCACGGCTTACAGGACCAAAAATACGTGTACCGATAGGCTCTCTTTTGTTGTCAAGAATAACAGCTGCATTGTCATCGAATCTGATAAGAGAACCATTTTCTCTTTGGATCTCTTTTTTTGTTCGGACAACTACTGCTTTGACAACTTGACCTTTTTTCACTTTTCCGTTAGGAAGTGCTTTTTTTACAGAAGCAACAATAACGTCACCTACACTTGCATAACGTCGTTTACTACCACCGAGAACCTTAATACACATGATCTCTTTAGCACCGCTGTTGTCAGCGACATTTAGTCTAGTGAAACTTTGAATCATGATCCGACTCCTGAGCTTACAATCTCTTTGAGGCGGAATGACTTGGTTTTAGAGATCGGTCGGCACTCGATCGCTGTAACCACATCACCCACTTTAGTTGCATTCTTCTCATCATGGATGAGATATTTTTTAAAGCGTTTTACCGTCTTGTGGTAGCGAGGGTGCATAACGCGGCGCTCTACCAATACTGTCGCCGTTTTGTCACCCGCTTTTTTGATAACGGTTCCTTGAATAATACGTTTATGAGACGCCATAATCTAATCCTTATGCATTCTTCTGCGCACTAATGGCAGTCTTGATGCGTGCAATGTCTTTTCTGCATGCACGAATCTCATTTGGGTTCGAAAGCTGCATTGTTCTGAGCTTAAGCTTAAGCTCAAACAGCTCCATCTTCTTCTCTTTCAACATCCCTTCAAGCTCTTGCAAGCTTTTATCTTGAATCTCAGTATATTTCATTGCTAGCCTCTTGCGTTACAATTTTTGTTTTGAAAGGGAGTTTGTGCATCGCTAGCGTCAACGCTTCTCTTGCTAGCTTCTCTTCAACACCAGCCATTTCATAAATGATACGGCCAGGTTTTACATTCATAACCCACTTATCTACTGAACCTTTACCTTTACCCATTCTCGTTTCGAGTGGTTTTGCAGTAATTGGTTTATCTGGGAATACACGAATCCATACTTTACCTGTACGTTTTACGTGACGAGTCATAGCAACACGAGCCGCTTCGATCTGACGACTGTCAATTCGACCAGCTTCGATTGCTTTGATTCCGATACTTCCGAAAGCAAGTTGATTACCACGGTATGCTTTTCCGCGGTTACGTCCTTTTTGCTGCTTTCGGTATTTTGTTCTTTTAGGCATTAACATAATTAGTTCCTCCCTCGACCACGACCGCGTCCACGGCTACCGCGTTTCTCTTCTACAGGATCAGGCTGGATTCCTTTTTGAAGAACCTCACCTTTGAAGATCCATACTTTAACACCGATAATTCCGTAAGTAGTATGAGCTTCAGCAAAACCGTAATCGATTTTTGCACGAAGTGTATGCAATGGAACTCGTCCCTCAAGATACCACTCTGTACGCGCCATCTCTGCACCACCAAGACGACCAGCTACTTGAACTTTAATACCTTTTGCACCAGCTTTTTGTGCTGCTTGTATAACTTTTTTCATTGCACGACGGAATGCTACACGTCGCTCAAGCTGAGTTGCTACATTTTCAGCAGCAAGCTGTGCAGAAGCTTGTGGTCGCTTCTCTTCACGAATATTTAGAGCAACAGGCTTCTGAACCATATTTTGAAGACGAGTCTTCAATTTTTCGATATCAGAACCTTTTTTACCGATGATAATACCAGGGCGTGCTGCTACGATAGTCACGCGAAGGCGCTTTGCAGTACGCTCTATAATAATATCTGCGATACCCGCATAGTAAAGCTCTTTTTTAAGGAACTTGCGGATTTTGTCATCTTCTGCAATGAATGCAGGAACGCGCTGCCAGTTAGGGTACCAGCGAGATGACCAGTTTCGGTTAATTCCCAGGCGCAAACCAATCGGATTGACTTTCTGACCCATTACTTATCCTTCGCTTCTGTGACTTCGACGATCACGTGAGATGTTGGTTTCATGATGCGTGATGCACGACCACGTGCACGCGGTTTCCAACGCTTCAAAACAGGTCCTTTATCGACGCGGCATGAAGAAATTACAACTTCTTCAGGCTCATAACCGCCGTTAGCAACCGCTGAAGCGATAACTTTAGAAATTACTTTTGCTGCTTTGTTAGGCATAAATTCAAGACTTGCAAGGGCAAGTTCTGCATTCATTCCTTGTACTTCTCGAGCAATAAGGCGTGCTTTTGTCGGGCTGAGTCGAATAAATTTCAATGTTGCTTTACTCATTATCTATCCCTTACTTCCCGATCTTTTTCTGGACAGAGCCTTTGTGGCCTCTGAATGTACGTGTCGGAGCAAACTCACCAAGTTTGTAACCGACATGGTTCTCTGTAATATATACAGGAACGAACTGACGTCCGTTGTGAACATTAATAGTCAAACCGATCATCTCCGGGAAGATGGTGCTTCGGCGTGACCATGTTTTGATTGGTTTATTATCACCGGTCTCTTTTGCTTTAAGCACTTTTTTCATCAAATGCTCATCAATAAAAGGACCCTTTTTAATCGATCTTGCCATGTCTTACCCTCTTATTTTTTCTTGCGTCGTGAAATGATCAGTTTATCGCTGGCTTTTTTACGACGTGTTTTAAAGCCTTTAGTCGGCATACCCCATGGAGTTACCGGATGACGGCCAGAGTTTGTTTTACCTTCACCACCACCGTGAGGGTGATCGATAGGGTTCATTGCAGAACCACGAGTTTGAGGTCTAATACCAAGGTGTCTGCTGCGACCAGCTTTACCGATTACGATATTTGCAAACTCTTCATTTCCAACAGTACCGACTGTAGCCATACATTCACCGAGGATTTTACGCATTTCAGAACTAGGCATACGAATGATGACATATTTGTCTTCACGTCCCATAATCTGAGCATATCCGCCGGCACTTCGTACAAGCTGTCCACCTTTACCAGGCTTCATCTCAATGTTGTGTACAAGTGTACCGACAGGGATGTTTTTCAACTTCATAGCGTTACCAGGTTTAATATCAAGACCTGACTCTGCCGCTTGAACTTTATCGCCAACTTTCAAGCCACTTGGCTGAAGGATGTAGCGTTTGTCACCATCTGCATAGTTGATAAGGCAGATACGGCAGTTTCTGTATGGATCGTACTCGATTGTTGCAACAGTACCTTCAACGCCAAATTTGTTTCGTTTGAAGTCAATGATACGATAAAGTTTTTTCGCACCCGCTTCTTTATGGCGAGAAGTGATACGTCCATTATTGTTACGTCCAGCTTTAGCCGGAAGTTTTTTCAACAGTTTGCGAACAGTTGGTTTAGATGTAATGTCGCTACTGTCAACGACGCTCATATAGCGTCGGCTAGGTGTATACGGTTTATATGTTTTAATTGCCATTGCCTATCCCTTACGCGCTCAAGCTCTCAATGTTAGCACCTTCCGGTAGCTTCACATAGAACTTTTTGAAATCTGCACGTTTCCCCTCTTTTCCTCGGAAACGCTTTACTTTACCGCTTTGGCGAAGAGAGTTGACTTTCAAAGGGTTCACACCGAAATACTCTTTAAAAATCGCTTTTAGCTGATTTTTTGTAACTTTCGGAGATGTCTGAACCACAATGACACCCTCTTCCTGAAGGCCCAATGTCTTTTCAGTATAAACGATTGATTTGATATCTGTAATATCTGCCATCTTAGCCCTCTTTTGTCAGATTTTCCCAAACCGCTTTCTCAATGACAACCGCGTGATACGCTGCTGCAAGATAGCCGTTGAGTTCATTCTCTTCGATCAAATAACAGTTCGGAAGATTTCTAAATGCCATATAGGTTTTGTCATCGATCAAAGACTTTACCCACAGAGCATCACGCTCGCCAAGTTTTTTCATCATTGCTGCAGCATCTTTTGTTTTTCCGCTTGCAACTTCGATGTTGTCAACAATAAATAGTTTGCCATTTGCTGCTTTTTCTGCCAATGCATGCTTCAAAGCAAGCTTTTTTTGCTTTTTGTTGACTTTTTGGTCATAGTTGCGGTTTGCTTTTGGTCCAAACGCTGCACCACCACCGACAAAAAGCGGGCTTCGGATAGAACCAGCTCGGGCACCGCCACGTCCCTTTTGAGACCAAGGCTTTTTACCGCCACCACTTACAGCAGAGCGGTTTTTGCTGTGTGCAGTGTTTGCACGTAGTGCTGCCTGATATGACTTGACATAAAGATATAAGTTATGTGCGCTTGCTTCAAGGAAGCTTGCAGGAACTTCAGCGTCTCCCGCTTTTTCCAGGTTTTCATTTAAAACTACTGCTGTACTCATTTAGAAATCCTTACTCGACCCATCGCGCCGTTTGGTCCAGGAACTGCACCCTTAACTACAAGGATTTTGCTTTCCGGATCGAACGATACGATCTCATTTTTAACAGTAACAGTCGCATTACCATAGTGACCAGGCATTTTTTGTCCCGGCTGTACGCGTCCAGGCCATTCACAGTTACCAATTGAACCAGGTGCTCTGTGGAAACGTGAACCGTGGCTTCTTGGACCACCAGCAAAGTTCCATCGCTTCATAACACCTGCAAATCCGCGACCTTTGCTTTTGAAAGTTGTTTTAACTTTTTTAGCTTCAGTAAGTGGTGTTAAATCAAGATCACCAGCTTCTGTATTAGCTACTTTAATTGTCGCAAATTTGTTATATTCTGGGCTTAGCCCATACTTTTTCTGCTGACCTTCGATAGCTTTATTGCGCTTTTTACCACTTGCATAAGCAACAATAGCGCGACCGTCTTCAGTGATCTCGCACACTTTGATATCCTGCACTTTTAGAAGCGTGACAGGGATACTCGGTACATTGATTGTTCGGCTCATGCCGATTTTTTCTACGATGAATTCCATCCGTTACCCCTTATTACCCATAGATCGTACTTCGACGTCTACTTCTGGTGCCAGATCAAGTTTCATCAACGAATCAACTGTATCAGGTGTAGCAGATACAATATCTATCATACGTGCATGAATTCTGATTTCAAATTGTTCGCGTGAATCTTTATTGATATGAGGTGATCTGAGCACTGTATAGCGTCTGATCTTAGTAGGCATAGGAATTGGGCCGCGTATTTCGGCTCCTGTTCGCTTGACTGCTTCTACGATTGCAGCAACTGATCGATCAAGCACACGATGATCGTACGCTTTGAGCTTAAGTCGAATTTTTTCCATAGGTTTTTCCCTTAAAAGAACTTGTTGGTATATGGATTTTGCATCCACCAACGCTTTTTGGAGCCAAGATTATACTCAAAAATTACTAACAAATCAACTATTTTTAGGCATTTTATAAAAAATCTATTGAAATTTATTTCCTTTTCATAAGGAAACCATAGCATTACTTCTTTACAATTATTGATAATTTCTCTTTCCATAAATTTAATATAACTATTTAATTCATTGGAACTTTATAGTTACTATTTTATCTTTTAGACTTTTTTGGTTTTATCAGTTAGTTTTGAGCACATATTCTTCAAACTCTTTTAATGGCAGTGGCTTATTGTAAAAATATCCCTGTATCAAATCTACTCCATAAGATTTAAGCAACTCTTTTTGTCTTATAGTTTCAACACCTTCAGCAACTACAGTAAACTCTAATGTTCTAGACATTCCAATGATCAGTTTTACAATTGTTATACTTTTTTGCTCTTCTTCTATATTCATAATAAATGATCGATCTATTTTAATAGTAGATATTGGAAAATCCCGTAAATAAGCTAACGATGAGTAGCCCGTGCCAAAATCATCTATTGCTATTTTATAACCAATAGAACGAATTCTATGTAAAACATTAATAGTATGATGAACCATTGTCATAGATGTTAACTCAGTAATTTCTAACTCTATTTTACCTGGATCAATTTTATATTCATCTACTAAACTTCTTAATAGTGGTTCAAGATTTTTATCTTGAAACTGTCTTCCTGACAGGTTTACTGCCAAAATTAAATTTTCAAAAACCGTTCCTTCCCACCTTTTAACCTGCTCCATACTTTTTCTTAATACTATTTCACCCAGTGGCAAAATAAGTCCTGTACTTTCAGCTAATTCAATAAAATGTGCTGGAGATAGTACACCCTTTTTTGGGTGATGCCAACGAACCAAAGCTTCAGCTCCAATTATCTTATCATTTGTAGGGTCAACTTTTGGCTGAAAATATAAGACTATCTGTTGAGGATCATTTTTTAATGCATATCTTAAATCTTGCTCCAACATCTGCTGATCATCTATGTTTTTCGCAAAACTATTATCAAAGATTATAATTCCGTTACGTCCCTTTTCTTTGGCCTGATACATAGCCATATCTGAAAAACGTAATAATTCATCAACACTTTTTCCATGTTCAGGATAAAATGAAATTCCAATACTTGAAGTAATCATGACTTCATAACCTAATGGATAAAAAGGTTTTGAGATTAAATTATGCAATTTATTTGCAACCAACATTACATCTTCTTTGCTCTGAATATCAAACATTACAACAACAAATTCATCACCACCAATTCTTGCAGCTATATCTTCTGATCTTATATTATTGTTAATCCTCTCTGCCAATTCTACCAGTAGTGCATCACCAACTTCATGTCCCAAAGAATCATTTATCAATTTAAAATGATCCAAATCTATAAATAAAATAGCTAACTCACTCTCTTTTTTACGTTTGGCTTCATTTATAAGTAGCTGTAAATGCTCTTTAAGCATAGCTCGATTTACCAACCCTGTCAGTGTATCATGCATTGCTAAATAACTAATCTCTTCTTTTGCCTTTTCCATATCTGTAATATCTAAAGAGACACCTATTAACTTAACCTCACTACTACCATACTTTTTTGCATTTACAACTGTTTTTAAAATTACTTTTTTACCAAGTTCATTTTTAAAAGAGATTATCATTTCAAATTTGGTACAATTTTTTATGGATTCATCAATCATATGTAAAAACTGTTCACTCTTCTCTTCTATATATCCAACAAAGTCTTTCCACTCCATCTTCTCTTTAAAGTTTCTACCTAATATTCTATACAACTCACTACTGGCTTTAAAATAGTCCTTATCAGGTATATAAACCCAGCTTCCAATATGCCCAATCTTTTGAGCCTCCAAAAGATAAAATTGATTCTCTTTTAGTTTACTTGAAGCTATAGTTAATGCTTTCATATGTTCAGATATTCGTTTAATCAATGCATTAATTGCTTCTATAATTGTTTTAACCTCTTTATACTTCCCTTTTATAGGTACAGGTTTTGGAGCTTTTAATGATAGATTTTCAAGATATGTAGATAATTCATAAAGTCTTTTAAGCGAGCTATTTATGTAATAAACCAATATAAATGTCAATAAACCAAAAATTGAAAAAAAGATTACTATACTCCATACATAGCGCTGAAACAGAACTTTTGCATTAGAAAATACTATATATGCTTTTAATGCGCCAACTTTTTTATTTTGGTACTTTATGTCAAAATTCAACTCTTTATATGCCATACTAGGATCAATTTTTCCAAACTCATATGACTTATTGTTAGACTTGAAAACAATATGCTTTATATTTGGAAGAGATTGTATAATTTCATTAACTCTATCTTTTGCTTCTTCTTCCATTCCCAGCTCTATAGCTATACTTATCTCTTCCAAGCTGTTTTTAACTATATTTATTATTGACTTTTCTTCAACTTTTTTAAGAAGATCGTATGTTCCATATGTATTAAAAAAAGACCAAATCATAAATAAAAATATCCAAATATAAGCAACTAGTTGCAGTAGTGACTTAAGAGATTTTGGTGCTAGATTAATATTCATCACTATACACCTTTGAGAGCTTTACAAATAATGGATTTATCTTTATTCCTGATCTTTTTAAAGCATGTATATTTATAATTGGCTTTACTTTTTCTCCAATATCCAAAGAGATCATTGCTCCTTTGGACAATAAAAATGAGTCATAAGCAAATACCAATTTATCATTCTGTTCTTTTTTTAAAAAATGTTTCACATTATATGGATTTAGAAATAGAACATAAGCAGTAAAATTTTTCGATATTTTATCAAGAGGCAGTAGCACAATCTCTATTTCCGAATCATTACTATTTTCAATAGCTTTTTTAAAAATTTCAGCCAACTTTTCATTTTTTTTTGTATCGTAAACCAAAGCCATAAGAATTTTACCATCAATAAGCTTCTTCTTATAGTTAAGATCAATTTTTACAATTTTAGGAAACAATTTCGCCTCAAGAGTTACCACCTTTTCTTGTACCATACTCTCAAATGCAAAAACCGTTACCACTATAAAAAACAATAAAAACAGTCTCATTACCAACTCTTTTTTATTCCAAAAGACCAAAATCTACCATATCTTGGAAGATCATCTACATAGTAGAATCCTGCACTATTTATTTCTGATGGATATCGAATATCTGAATCAAATATATTATTGCACTTTACCCATATTTCCATATTTTTATTTGTCTTGTATGCAACAGAAACTGCTCCATCAATGTACCCATCTAATTTCTCTCTTAAATCTCCCTCTTCTCTTGAACGAGAACTAACACCCAAAGCAGTTGTCGATACTCTCCACTCATCTGTTACTGGAACTATTGCATCAACTTTTATGAGATGATGTGCTATTAGAGGTAGTTCATTGCCATTCTCATCTTTTGGATATGTATAGCTATAATTTAGACCTATTTGCCATGCATCATCTGTTACTTTATCCCAAGATGCTTCAAAACCTTGCAATGTTATATCTCCTCCATTTTCATACTCTCCATTGGCTTTAACAATAGTATTACTAATTTTAGAATAGTACCCATTTATCTTTATTTTACTACTTATTCCAGGGTAAAACACCCATCCTGCTTCATAAGTATCTATTACTTCTGGACTAAGTGAAGAGTTTCCTTTAAAGTCAATAGGAGTTATAGAGTACAGCTCTAACCATGATGGTGCTCTAAAAGCGTGTTGAAAAAGGAACTTAAAACTATTTTTCATATTTGCTTTATATAAAAGAGAGGCTTTATAACTCCAGTTAGATCCAAAATCGCTATAATTGTCATACCTTACTCCACCGACAACTATGAATTTTGGATTCAAAAATAACATATCTTCGACAGCACAAGCCCATCTTTTTCTATCAATTCCCTCTTTTATGATATTGTAATCACCTCTTAACTCTTCTCCATAAGGACCAAGATTAGTGGAAATATTTTGCTCATCTCCCATACTTATAACATATTGCTGATAGTAGCTATCTATAGGTCTGGAGTAAGCTGCTTCTGCAACTATTTTTACATCTTGAAAATCACTTTTATAATTAAATCTTTGTGAAAATTTAATATTTTCTTCTTTTATATGCAAACCTACTATAAGATCATCATCAGGATTATCTGATGTAGAAAAATCATGTTCTAAAATAGTATATGGAAACAATCTTATCTCAGTACCGGCAATATACTCTCTATATCTTAAATTAGTGTAGCTTGACCATTTTTCTGTTAACCCCAATAAATCCATACCAAATTAGACAACAAGCCAAATTGCTCTATAATTAGGTATTTACAAACGAAAAAGTTACACCTAAAACTTTCACCCAATGGGTGTAACTTTTTCAAACACGGAAGGAAATTATGCCACAAACTATATTAAGCTTTGATATTGAAACAACAAATGAGAAATTAACACCAAGAGCAGGTGTAGCAATATTTGGTGAATACCTAAAAGGTATGAATCTTGAACACCTTTGTAATACAAACATTCCCTTGGCTAAACATCCAAATGGGTACGATCCATTTGAGTTCATATATCCTTTGATTCTAATGCTTCACAGCAGTGGTCGTGTACTTGAT